>DKOD01000127.1 GCA_002469865.1 Alphaproteobacteria bacterium UBA7371
TGATGGCATGTATCTTAAGGATATTGGGGGCGAAACATGACCAGACTGCGCAATTTGGGATCATATGATCAATCCCGAAAGGCCTTCTGTTGGGACGTTCCTGAATATTTTAATTTATTTCGGGCCAGTGTTGGCAATCCAGCTTATGCCAACCGCCTATGTCTCCGACATCTGGGTGATGGTGGTGAGGTTGCCGATTGGAGCTTTGCCCAAATGGCAGCGGCGTCATCAAAACTTGCTGGTCTGTTTGACCAATTGGATGCATCGGTGGATGCCCGGGTGGGTATTTTCTTATCGCAATGCCCCGAGGTGATCATGGGCCACATGGCATGCGCCATGTCGGGCCGAATTGCCCTGCCGTTGTTTTCGTTGTTTCGTGGCGAGGCCTTGGCCTATAGATTGGACAATTCTGGCGCGGAAATAGTTATCTGTGACCTGGAAAACCTGCCTCATATTCTGGCCTTGCGTGATCGGTTGCCTCACCTTGGCCATATTTTGCTCACCGATGGGGACCATACCGATGCCGTGAACATGCATAGGTCCATGGCCAATCTGCCTGGAAGCTATGACGTGGTGAACAGCAGGTCCGATGACCCTTGTCTTATTATTTATACCTCTGGAACCACCGGCGCCCCCAAAGGAGCACTCCATGCCCAAAGGCTGGTTCTGGGGCACATGCCAGCTGTGGACATGGCCTTTGAATTTCCCAAAGCTGAAGATGCAATCTTTTGGACACCTGCCGATTGGGCATGGATTGGGGGGCTTTACGACCTGTTAATGCCTGCCCTGCTGATGGGTGCGACCACCATCAGCCGCCGTTTCAAAAAATTTGAAGCACAAAAGGCCTTTCAATTGATGAAAGAACAAGGGGTGACTCATGCATTTTTGCCACCAACAGCCGTCAAAATGATGCGGCAAGACACGCCTTCAGGATCGCCCCCCCATCGGGGTCTCCAAGCAGTTATTTCTGGAGGGGAGGCCCTTTCAGGCGAATTGCTGGATTGGGGGGAAGAGATCCTTCAGGTGGCCATCAATGAGCTTTATGGGCAAACGGAGTGCAACCTCATTTTGGCCAATTCAGGCGCGTTGTTTCAGCATAAACAGGGTTCTGTTGGCAGGATTGTTCCGGGTCATGATTTGGTGCTTTTGGATGATGAGGGGGAGATCATCGAAGCGCCCCTTGTCACGGGCCAAGTTGCCGTGAAGAGCCCCGATCCCGTGATGATGCTTGGGTATTGGAACAACCCCGATGCAACAAAGGACAAATTTCAGGATGGTTATTGGCTTACCGGCGATTACGCCCATCGTGACGAAGAGGGTTATTTTCATTTCGACGGTAGGCGTGACGACTTAATGTCCGTGGCTGGCTACCGCATTGGCCCTTCAGAGATTGAAGATTGTCTTTTGGGGCACCCAGCCGTTGGCATGGTTGCCGTGGTTGGGCTCCCAGACCCCATTAAGGGGCAAGCCATTAAGGCGTTCATTGTTGTTGGTGATCCGTCGGTGGATGAGGCGATATTGGCCCAAGAATTGCGCCAGCGCGTGCGTGAGAGGCTGGCACCCCACGAAGTTCCTCGAGATATTTCTTTTGTTGATGTGCTGCCGATGACATCTACGGGCAAAATCATAAGGGCCCAACTTCGTGGCGCGCATGATCTGCCCGAACGACGGGCATGAGCGCCCGTTTAAACTTCCCGGTTAAGAAGACCAAATTTGCGAAGCTTCACATATAGAGATTGCCTTGAGAGGCCCAGCAACTCTGATGCGGCCATGCGGTTGTTGTTGGTCATTTTGAGGGCAGCCTCAATACAAACCTTTTCGATAACATCGGCAGATTTTGCCACAATATCTTTCAGGGCCATGTTGCCCACCAAGCCTATCATGGTTTGCATTTCATCTTCTGAGACGTCCTGTTGTGGCGGAACATTTGGCCATGTTGTCTTGGCTGTTGGATCATTGGTCCGCAATACTAAGCCCATAAGGCGGTTTTTTCCCGAACCAAGCGGGACCATGGAAATCAGAACATCGCGTTGGGCGCCGTAAACAGTGCGGATGTTGGTGGCATAGGAAGAGACGGCGCCGCTTTTGGCCGCCTGATCAAGAAGAATATTCAGCTCCACCTGACCTCTTGAGAGAATATTGGCTACCGAAAAGTTTGCTTTGGCAATGTCATGACCAATTCCAGTGAGGTCAAGAAAGGCGTCGTTGCATGATGTGACCATGCCTTCACGGTTAAAAAAGGCGACGCCATCGGGAAGCTTATCCACGAAGCTTCGCAATTGTGCGTTTTTGCTCTCCTGGCCCGGTTCAGGAATGTTGGAAAGGAGTTTGACAAAAAGTGTTCGTTTGCCAGCGGTGCGAAAGATATTTACTTCCGCAGGCATCATTTGATGTTTTGTTTTGACAGCCAACTCTGTCTGACCAGTACCCTTACCACTGCTGGCTTCAAGAAGTTGGGCTAATGCGTGTTTGCTGCCAATCCCCCCCAGAAATGTATTAATGTCCGAAGCTGACAACGTTGAAGTGATATTGAAAAGTTTTGCAGCCTTTTGGTTATATTCCAAAAGTTGACCATTGCTGGCATCCACAAAAAACGCAGGCTCCAACAAGCTTTCCATGATGAGATGTTGTTTGGCCAAAAACTGTTCTTGCTGCTCGCGTTCCTGCTCCAACGAGAGATGGGCGTCGACAAGCTGTTTTTGTATGGATGAAACAATGCTGAGGTCACGCCCAAAAAGCGCAAAACCATGATCATGCTTTAGAAAATGGAGGCTGTATTGCACAGGATATTCTTGGCTATTGGATGGCGACAAATGGTTCAATTCTATGTTGCCAAAGGTTGATGACATACCGGTTGCAGCGTGGTTTTGTTTGGCAACATGGGGGATTTTGGCAATTTTTGCATTAAATTTGACGCGGCTTTCCGGTGTTAATATTTCCGCCAAACGGTGGCCATGCCATTGGGCCACCACATCGGCAAATGCCAAATCTTGGTGGCACATGGAGCGGGTGACCATGCCATGTTTATCCACAACCAGGATGATGTCCGAAATTTCCGACAACATGCTCCAGGGGTCTGCGCGCAAATTTTCGAGGGCTTTGTTCACATCAAATACCTCACGGCCCCCCAAATTCCGCGCCATTGCGTTAACTTCATCGACTTCTTCGCCAAAAGATGGCCTCAAACTTGTGGGTTGTTGGTCCTTATTTCGAAGCTGGTGCGACATAGCTGCGCGGCATCCTCAATTTCATTGCCGTAAAGGTCGGCTCCGGCAACTACATGATCTGGTTGGTGGTTGAAGATGCTCCCGCCAACACCGAATCTGGTGGGGCCTTCAACAAGGTCACGCATTTTTACAATCCAATTTTGTGCATTTTCAAGGGTTTCTGGGTAAGACCATGAAAGAAAAACCGCGTCAAAATCATGCGTTGCGACTCTTTGCAGTGCGTCTGCTTGTTTTGCCCGGATCATGGTGATGGCGTTGATGCCACGCTCCAAGAGAAGGGCTGCCATGGTGACGGCCCCAAGCGTATGATCGCAACTGCTTGGCACGATGATGAGCGCGGATGGGCGCGCTTCGGCGGCAAAAAATTCCTTCCGTTGGCGCGCTGCTGATGCCCGTGCTGCTTGCTGAAGGCGTGCCGTGGCAAGTGTTACCTGGGCAAAGCTTAAGCGATCTTCCAGCCAGTCCTGACCAAGCAGCTCAGCAACCCCAGGAATAATGGTCTCAAGCCATTTGCTGTTGCTGGTCTGGCCATGAACAAGTTTTGACCAAACTTCGTCGCTGCCAAATACTGCGGAATGATGAATGGCCTTAAGATAGTGATGACCCTCAAGCGGACTTTCGTCTTTGGATAGAAGGTGGAGGGCTTCAAAAGCCAATTTCCTGAGATGCTCATTTTCAACGGATGAAAATGTTTCCCGATGAGTGCCGATATCGTTGGGCCTTGCCATGAATTGGCCTCCTAATGCGGTTGTCCAAAATAACAACCCAGAAACAAAACTTTTGCGCTTGTTTTGGCCAATGTCAATGATAAGTGACAAATTTCCCCAATTTTTTCGCGGGAATATCATCAAAGGAAAAAGATGTTATGGCTTTTTGCGCAATACGCCGCATATCTGTAAGTTTAAATTGACACAAAGCTTGACTGTTAATTATGGTTTACATGCAGGGTGAAAGAGATTTGTAGGATAAAAGCGCGTGGAAACGGCACAAAAGAGCGTGAAACTATATACCCCGGAGCAACGTGCCCGGCGCGATGAGAGTGTTTGGACAATTGTGCAAGCCATCCTTGCGCCCTTGCAATTTGTGGTTTTCATTTTCTCGGCAGCAGCAGTTGCCTATTATTTGGCCACAGATGCTGGATATATGTGGGCTGCTTGGTCTGTTGTGGCAAAAACCATGGTCTTATACCTGATCATGATCACGGGCGCGGTCTGGGAAAAAATTGTTTTTGGCCAGTATCTGTTTGCCCCCGCTTTCTTTTGGGAAGATGTCTTTAGTTTTGCGGTGATTGGGCTTCACAGCCTTTATATTTACGGCATGTTTTTTGCGGATTTTGGCCGCCAAGATCTCATGTTGGTCGCCATCATCGCTTATGTCGCCTACGTCATTAATGCCGGGCAATTCCTCTGGAAGTTGCGCATGGCCCGCCTTGAGGGTGCAGGCGCATGACCGCGGCACCAACAAAAATTCTGAAAGAACGCGGCCAGCATGAGGTGTTTTGTGGCCTCACCAGCATCCTGTGGCTCCACCGCAAAATGCCCGATGCTTTTTTCCTTATTGTTGGTTCACGAACATGTGCTCATCTCATGCAGTCTGCCGCGGGTGTGATGATTTTTGCCGAGCCTCGTTTTGCCACCGCCATCCTAGAAGAGGGTGATCTTGCAGGCATGGATGACATGCATGAGGAATTGGACCGGGTGGTGGCGCAGCTGCTTTCGCGCCGACCAGACATCAAAAGGCTGTTTCTGGTTGGCTCATGCCCCTCAGAAGTCATCAAGTTGGATCTCGAAAAAGCAGCCAGCCGTTTGCACGGGATCTATGATCATGTGGCCATATGCAATTTTTCAGGGTCAGGAATTGAAACAACCTTCACCCAAGGTGAGGATCAATGTTTGGCCACCTTGGTGTCTCAATTGCGCGAGGGTGATGAGCCCAATCTTGTGATTTTGGGGGCGCTGCCTGATGTGGTTGAAGGGCAAATGAAATTGCTCCTATCCCAGATGGGTGTTTCAAACGTTCATGTTCTGCCCACAACCAACCATGATGATGATATCTGGGTGGGGCCAAATACGTCCTTCATGCTCACCCAGCCATTTTTGACCGATGCATGGCAAATGATGACGCGTCGGGGTGCAACCTATATTGAAGCAGGTTTCCCCTTCGGTGCGGAAGGTTCCTACCGCTGGCTTCGCGCATTGGTTGATGCCTGGGGCTTGGAGTTGGAGCTTTTTGAACAGGCAGTGGCCAAACCATATGCGCGGGCCAAAGATGCCCTAGCGCGTATCCGACCGGAGCTCGAGGGCAAAAGTATTTTCTTCATGCCCGATAGCCAGCTTGAGGTTCCTTTGGCCCGATTTCTTCATGAGGAATTGGGCATGAGGCCTATGGAAGTTGGTATGCCCTATGTGACGCCTGGCATTCACGCGACTGATATGGATGCGTTGCCGGAATATTGTCTTATCAGTGAGGGACAGGATGTGGATTTGCAGCTTGCCCGTGTCCGCAAACATCGCCCGGACATTACCGTATGTGGGCTTGGCCTGGCCAACCCCTTAGAGGCCGAAGGACTCACCACCAAATGGGCCATCGAGCTTGTGTTTACACCGGTCCATTTCTTTGAGCAGGCCGCAGATTTGGCAGGCCTTTTTGCCCGTCCCCTTCGTCGTTCGGGGCTTTTGAACATGGATGCTGCCGAATGAAGTTGGCCATGTGGACATATGAGGGACCACCCCATGTGGGTGCCATGCGGATCGCCACTGCCATGAAGGGCGTGCATTATGTCTTGCATGCGCCCCAGGGTGATACCTACGCTGATTTGCTGTTCACCATGATTGAGCGGCGAGACCATCGTCCACCCGTTACCTACACAACCTTCCAGGCGCGGGATTTGGGCGCAGATACCGCACAATTGCTCCAAGATGCCTGTCGGGATGCTGTGGAACGTTTCCAGCCCGATGCCTTGCTGGTGGGGGCTTCTTGTACCGCTGAGCTTATCCAGGATGATCCAGGCGGTTTGGCCGAAGGCATGAATTTGTCAATTCCTGTGGTGCCTCTGGAATTGCCAAGTTACCAGCGCAAGGAAAATTTTGGCGCCGATGAAACCTTGTTTCAGATGGTGAAGCGCTTGGCCAAACCATGCCCTAGGGATGAGCAAATAAGTTGCAATCTTTTAGGGCCCACAGCGCTTGGTTTTCGTCACCGCGATGATGTGGCCGAGCTTACCAAACTGCTTGGTGAGATGGGTATCAAGATCAATGCAGTGATGCCACTTAATGCCCGCTTGCAGGATGTGGAGCGTTTGGGTGCTGCCCATTTCAATGTGCTGATGTATCCAGAGACTGCCGAGTCTGCAGCCCGTTACCTTGAGCGTGCTTTTGATCAGCCATTCACCAAAAACATTCCCATAGGTGTCGGCGCAACAGAAGATTTCCTGGCCGAGATATCCACATTAACAGGCCTACCGGTGACCGTTGATCGTTCACGACTTCGTTTGCCTTGGTGGTCTCGTTCGGTCGATTCCACCTACCTCACAGGTAAGCGTGTGTTTATTTTTGGTGATGCAACCCATGCCTGCGCCATGGCGCGAATTGCCCGTGATGAGCTTGGTTTTCAGGTGGTTGGTCTTGGTTGCTACAACAGAGAGGGTGCCCGAAAGCTTCGTCAGCTTGCCGAAGAATTTGGCGTTAAGGGACTCGTCACTGACGATCATCTTGAAGTGGAAGAAGCTATTGTGGAGTTGGTGCCCGAGCTAATTCTGGGCACCCAAATGGAGCGGCATATCGCCAAACGGCTTGGTACGGCCTGTGCGGTGGTTTCTGCCCCAGTTCATGTTCAAGATTTCCCCGCCCGATTTGCACCCCAGATGGGTTTTGAGGGTGCCAATGTTATTTTTGATACCGTGATCCATCCTTTGGTGATGGGCCTGGAAGAGCATCTCCTCACCATGTTCCGTGAGGATTTTGAATTCCATGACGCAGCTGGTCCAAGCCATCACGGTGCAAAGGCAAGCAAGCCCATTGATAACTTGATGCCCATGGATGAGGCCAACGTGCCAAATTTGGGTGATGGGGCACCGGTTTGGCACCAGGATGCTGAGCAAGAATTGAAAAAAATTCCATTCTTTGTGCGGGGCAAGGCACGCCGCAACACTGAAGAATATGCCCGCGAAAGGGGCGTTGTAGAGATCTCACGAGAGACCTTGTATGACGCCAAAGCCCATTATGCGCGCTGAGACCTTTAACATGCCCTACCTGGTGGTGATTGTGACGTTGGATCGTCATGCCGTCGGGCCGGTGCTTCATGCCCGGGATGCATTGATGAAGGCTTATCCCAATTTGGATATTGCCATTCATGCCGCTGCGGAATGGGCAGAAGAGCCCGAGGCCTTGGCCCGGGCCAAGGATGATGTTGCCAGGGCCAATATCGTGATCTCAACATTATTGTTTCTCGAAGATCATGTGCAGGCCATTCTTCCTGACCTGGAGGCCAGGCGCCCCCATTGTGACTGCATGGTGGGTCTTGTGGCTGATCATGCCATCGTCAAGCTCACGCGCATGGGTTCGCTGGACATGGGCAAGCCAGAATCAACGGTGATGTCGCTGCTGAAAAAGTTGCGCGGTGGTGGCAAGAAAAAGGCCCCTGGGGCTAAGCAAATGCGCATGTTGCGGCGTTTGCCCAAAATCCTAAGGCTGATCCCTGGCAAGGCTCAGGATCTCAGGGCTTGGTTTTTGTGCATGCAATATTGGCTTGGTGGTTCCAACGACAATATGGAGCAAATGGTACGGTTTCTGCTGGGCCGTTATGCAACCCAAGAAGGTTTTTTGGGCATCACGGCCAAGGATCCGGTGGAATATCCTGATGTTGGTGTTTACCACCCGGATTTGCCTGGCCATCATCTCAGCACCGATGCATGTGTGCTGCCGCATCGCACAGAACCTGTGGCCACCATCGGCATCTTGTTGCTGCGCTCTTACCTATTATCCGGTGACACAGCCCATTATGATGAAGTTATTCGTCGGTTTGAGGCCCAGAATGTTGCCGTCATCCCAGCCTTTGCCAGTGGGCTTGATGGCCGCCCTGCAATTGAAGCGTATTTTGAAGGCCGGGTGGATGTCATCTTATCTTTGACGGGCTTCTCCCTTGTTGGGGGGCCAGCCTATAACGACAGTGACGCCGCGGTAGAATTACTTCAGCGTCTTGATGTTCCTTACATGGCTGCCCAGCCTTTGGAATTTCAAACGCTCGACCAGTGGGCTAGCGACCGACAGGGTTTAGGCCCGATAGAAACCACGATGTTGGTCGCGCTTCCTGAGATTGATGGCGCCACCAACCCCACGGTGTTTGCAGGCCGCCATGGCGGCCAGGGCTGTCATGGATGCCCCCATCAATGCCAGCCTGCGGATCAAGCCCATGCCATGGCCCCTTGTTTTGAACGGGTGGGGCATTTGGTGGACAAAGTCACGCGCATGGCCCGTTTGCGTCATTTGGCTAACAAAGACAAAAAGGTCGCGATTATCCTGTTTGGCTTTCCCCCCAATGCAGGTGCGGTGGGCACAGCTGCCTATCTGTCCGTTTTTGAAAGCCTACTTGCCCTTCTTCGGCAAATGCATCGGGATGGTTATGATGTTGCCCTACCAGCTGACGTTGAGGAATTGCGTTGTTTGATCCTTGAAGGTAATGCCGCAAAATTTGGTCAACAGGCCAATGTTATGGCCAGCCTCACGTCGGATGAACTTGTTTCAGGCATGCCTCACCTTGAGGAGATTGAGTCTTGTTGGGGGCCAGCGCCTGGTCGTTTTCAATCCAATGGCAAAGAACTTCATGTTCTTGGCCAGGAATTTGGCAATGTGGTGGTGGGCGTTCAGCCAGCCTTTGGCATCGAAGGTGACCCCATGAGGTTGCTGTTTGAAGGAAATTTTGCCCCGACCCATGCCTTTGCGGGATTCTATCATTGGCTGCGTGATCATTATCAGGCTGATGCATGCTTGCATTTTGGCATGCATGGCGCCTTAGAGTTCATGCCAGGCAGGCAGGTTGGTCCAGGTCCTGGCGATTGGCCAGACCGACTCATGGGCGACATTCCCAATATTTACCTTTATGCCGCCAACAACCCGTCAGAAGCCTCCCTTGCAAAAAGAAGAAGCAATGCCGTGGTCGTCACCCACATGACACCGCCATTGCGCGAGGCGGGCCTGTATCGTGGGTTGCAAGATCTCAAGCAAAGCGTCGAGGTTTGGCGCATGCTTCCCGATGGTCAGGCCAAAAAGTCTGACCTGGAAATATTGATCACCGAGCAAGCGGCTCAGCTGGATTTGGCTGACATCCCCATGGAGGATCTGTGGGGCAAATTGCTCGAACTTGAAGGCTCGTTGATTCCTGAAGGATTGCATGTCTTGGGTGAAATTCTTGAAGGGGAGCGCTTGGATAATCTTATCGCGCAGATGCCTTTGGACGCCCAATCCGATGCACGGATGTGCCTCAGTGAGGATCATGAGCTGCCTGGCCTGATGCGTGCCCTGGATGGCCGATATATTGCGCCCGTGCCCGGGGGCGATATTATCCACCGCCCAGATATTTTGCCAACCGGCAGAAACATCCATGCATTTGATCCCTTCAGGATGCCCACGGCCTATGCGGTGCATCACGGCCGCCAGCAGGCAGATCTTTTGCTGAAAACCCACAAGGAATTGCCCCGCAGCATTGCCATGGTGCTTTGGGGTTCGGACAATATTAAGTCCGATGGCACGGCCATGTCACAGGCTTTGGCCCTCATGGGTGCTTGCCCAAGATTTGACAGTTTTGGCCGTCTATGTGGGGCAGACCTTATTCCTCTTGAAGAGTTGGGGCGTCCTAGAATTGATGTCATCATGACGCTATCGGGTATTTTTAGGGATTTGTTGCCCCTGCAGACCCGCATGCTTGCTGAGGCTGCGCTCAAAGCGGCTTTGGCAGAGGATGAACCCCTTGCACGTAATTTTGTGCGCGCCCATGCCTTGGATGTGGCCGAGGAAACCGGATGCAGTATTGAGGATGCGGCCTTGCGGGTGTTTTCTAATGCAGAGGGCGCCTATGGCTCTAATGTGAACCAGTTGGTGGATAGTTCTTCTTTCGATGACGAGGATGAATTGGCCGATGCCTATGAAGCACGCAAAAGCTTTGCTTATGGCGTGCGTGGTAAGGCCATGGCCAAGCCAGAAATGCTTCAAAAAGCACTATGTCGTGTTGACATGGCCTACCAAAATCTCGAATCCGTTGAGCTTGGGGTCACCTCAGTTGATCATTATTTTGACACCTTAGGTGGTGTTGCCCGGGCCGTGAGAAGGGCTCGGGGTGGCAAAGCCACGCCGGTTTATATCTGTGACCAAACCCATGGTGACGCCAAGGTTCGTAGCCTCAAAGAGCAGGTTGCTTTGGAGACCAGGTCACGAAGCCTAAATCCTGTTTTTTATGAAGCCCTTCTGAAGCATGGCCATGAAGGGGTTCGCTCTATTGAGTCTCATATCACCAACACCATGGGCCTTTCGGCGACCACTGGTGATGTGGAGCCTTGGGTCTACAAAAAACTATCGGAAACCTTCATTCTTGACCCAGAGATGCGCAAGCGGCTGACCGCGCTGAACCCCCAGGCTTCCATGCGCATGACCAATCGCCTTCTTGAAGCATCGGAACGATCCTACTGGACCCCTGAACCTGGCATGCTGGAAGCGCTTCAGCAGGCTGCAGAAGAAGTCGAAGATGAAGTTGAAGGTCTGCACGAGGGGCGAAGCGCTGCCCACCAACCCACAATGAGAAAGGAAATGGCATGAGCATGATGGATGGCTTTGATGGCCAACGCGGCTTGGATGGCGAGGGCTCTGTCCAGGTTCATCAGGACCCCTCGGCCCAAATTGTCGGCGCCAAGGTTTTTTCGGTTTATGGGAAGGGCGGAATTGGAAAATCAACAACCTCGTCAAACCTGTCAGCCGCCTTTGCAAGCCTAGGCAAACGGGTTTTGCAGATTGGTTGTGACCCCAAACATGACAGCACATTCACCCTTACTGGCAGGCTTCAGCCTACAGTAATCGATATTTTGAAAGATGTTGATTTCCACCCAGAAGAATTGAGGCCAGAAGACTACGTCTCTGAAGGTTGGGGTGGCGTGCAATGCGTTGAGGCCGGTGGCCCTCCAGCAGGCACAGGCTGTGGCGGCTATGTGGTTGGTCAAACGGTGAAGCTTCTGAAGCAACACCACCTTTTGGAAGATACCGATGTGGTGATCTTTGATGTGCTCGGGGACGTTGTATGTGGTGGGTTTGCGGCGCCGCTTCAGCATGCCGACATGGCCTTGATTGTCACGGCCAATGATTTTGATTCCATTTACGCCATGAACCGCATCATTGCTGCGGTGGGGGCCAAGTCAAAAAATTACAAAGTTAGGCTGGCAGGTTGCATCGCCAATAGGGCACGGGAAACCGATGAGATTGACCGTTTTTGTGACCGCGTGGGCTTTAACCGCATTGCCCATATGGCCGATGTGGATGCCATCAGGCGCTCAAGGCTGAAGAAAAAGACCCTTTTTGAAATGGATGATGAACCCGATATCCTCGCCTGTCGTGCAGAATATCAGCGTCTTGCCCAATCCCTATGGAATGGCTTGCCACCCACAAACCCTGCACCACTGCCAGACCGGGAAATATTCGAATTATTGGGGTTTGATTGATGGATTATTTGGCCACCCGGGCGAGGGTTGAGGATTATTTTGATCGCACAGCCACCCAGGTCTGGGAAAGGCTGACCTCAGACGCGCCTGTTTCCGGCGTGCGGGCAACGGTGCGCCAAGGACGCGAGGAAATGCTCAACCTCTTTTTGGAGGCCTTGCCCAATGATTTGTCCGGGCAGCATGTTCTGGATGCTGGTTGTGGTACCGGCATGCTCGCTGCCGCTTTGGCCGAGCGTGGTGCCCGCGTGACTGCGATTGATATCGCACCACAAATTCTTGAGATTGCCCAAAAACGATTGGATCCACGACTGGCTCATTTGGTGCATTTTGGCTGTGGTGACATGGCCCAACAAAATCTTGCCTCCTTTGATCATGTCGTCGCGATGGATTCGCTTATTTACTATCATGCCTCAGACATTGCCGGCATGCTTTTGCAATTCCAACATAATCAAAAGGGGAGTTTTCTATTTTCCCTGCCCCCAAGAACATCCTTGCTGATGGCCATGTATTATGCAGGAAAATTATTCCCAAATGGCGACCGAAGCCCACTCATGGTTCCTCAAAATTTTAAGAGTTTGGCCAAGAATCTCGGCGATGATGCAAGCCGTTTGTATCCCCTCGATCGGGTTCACCGGGGTTTCTATCATGCCCAACTTTTTGCATTCGCAGGTGGTGAGAAATGATACCAACACCTGGTCATATGCGCCGCCTGACAGGCCGTCTTCTGCCCTTTGCTGATGCAGCAAGTGAGGGTTTGCCGCTTGGTCAGTTGCTGCGTTTAAGCCTTTTTCAGGTGTCTGTTGGCATGGCAACGGTGATGCTGCTTGGCACATTAAATCGCGTGATGATTGTGGAATTGTCAGTGCCGGCTGTGGTTGTGGCCCTGATGATTGCCATCCCGGTCCTGGTGGCGCCTTTTCGGGCCTTACTTGGGTTCCGATCTGACAGCCATCGTAGCGCCATTGGTTGGAAACGGATTCCCTATCTTTGGTTTGGCAGTTTGTACCAATTTGGCGGCTTGGCCATCATGCCCATGGGGCTTTTGGTCTTGTCTGGAGATCAGTCTGTTGGTCCTGAATGGGCTGGCGAAGTGGGGGCAAGTTTGGCCTTTTTGCTCACTGGCCTTGGTATGCACATGACCCAGACCGCAGGACTGGCCTTGGCCGCAGACCGTGCCGATGACGATAAGCGCCACCGGGTGGTCGCCCTTTTATATGTTATGTTTTTGGTGGGCATGGCCTTGTCTGCCGTTTTGATTGGCACGTTGTTGCGGGATTTCTCGGCACTTCGGCTTGTGCAGGTGGTGCAGGGTGCTGCCGTGGTAACCTTGGTGCTCAACCTCATTGCCCTTTGGAAGCAAGAGCATGTCAGGCCCATGAGCCGGGAAGAACGTAATCTTCCTAGGCCTTTGTTCAAAGACGCATGGGCGGACCTCATGGCAGGCGGGCAAGCCGGACGTTTGTTGCTGGTGGTTTTCATCGGCACCATGGCTTTTAACATGCAGGACGTGTTGCTCGAGCCTTATGGTGGCGAGGTGTTGGGCTTATCAGTGGCCTCCACCACATGGTTGACAGCGATCTGGGCCATGGGTGCGCTTTTGGGTTTCGGCTTGGCGGCGCGTTTGCTTTCCCGAAAGCGTGATCCGCATCAAATTGCGGCCCAGGGCCTCCTCATGGGTCTTATTGCCTTCTGCTTGCTCATCTTATCAGCCCCGATGCAGGCCCATTATCTGTTTTACGCAGGTGTCGCCCTGATAGGTTTTGGCAATGGCTTGTTTGGGGTCGCCACACTTACCAGCGCGATGACCTTACCCGCCCATGGTCATGCGGGTCGGGGTCTGGCCCTTGGTGCTTGGGGTGCAGCCCAAGCGACAGCTGCTGGGCTGTCAATATTTCTTGGCGGTGCCATTCGGGACCTGGTCAACAAATTGGCTCAAGCGGGCGACCTTGGGCCTGCCATGTCCTCGGCGGCGACAGGCTATTCCGTTGTTTATCATTTCGAGCTTGGGCTTCTTTTTCTCACGCTCATTGCATTGGGGCCGTTGGTTCGCCGTCGGGCCCTCCATCAAGGTCAACACAACACAAAAGTTGGGTTGGCTGACTTTCCAACATAGGGAGATTGATCATGGTTGGAACAACATTTTTTGGAGATACGGACCTGGCCACCTTGGCTATTTGGGGTTTTTGGGTCTTTTTTGCGGGGCTTATCTACTACCTGCAAAAGGAAAATTCCCGCGAGGGTTTTCCGGTGGTGGATGATGATGGTGTCCCGGCCAAAGGTCATTGGGGATGGGCTTTCTTGAAGGACAAAACCTTCCTTCTTCCCCATGGGCGTGGCTCGGTAACTGTTCCTTCTGGACAGCATGGCGATCGTGATGACTTGGCCCTAGCACGCTCTGCGCTGCATAGCGGCGCTCCTTACATACCAACAGGCAACCCCATGATTGATGGTGTTGGCCCTGCTTCTTGGGCCCCGCGCCAGGATCATCCAGAACTGGATGCCCATGGTCATGTCAAAATTCGTCCAATGTCCCAACTTGAAGGCTTCAAAATTGCCGGTGGTCGTGACCCAAGGGGCAAGGCTGTCGTTGGTGGTGACGGTGAGGTGATTGGGCGCGTGATAGACGTTTGGGTTGATGTTCCTGAGGCGCTTATTCGCTTCCTAACAATTGACTTAAACCCAGAAGGCTCTGGCAATCAGGTTATCGTTCCCCTCACGCTTGCAAATATCAAGAAGAATTGCGTGCTCGTGAAGACCCTCCATGAACATAATTGGCAAGACATTCCAAGAACAAAATCCATGGATGAGATCACGTTGTTGGAGGAAGAGAAGATCTCCGCTTACGTCGCTGGCGGTGCTTTTTATGCGCGCCAAGAATTTTCTGACGCGAAGCTTTAAGATCATATAAAGGCAGAAAAAATGATGGATCATGATGATTTTGCCACCGAACCTGTGAAGGGCCTCCCTGAGGCCCTTCCCAAGGGTGAACATATTATCTGGCAGGGCAAGCCATCCACCTGGCGGTTGGCTGTCGAGGCTCTATGGTTTCGGCCGGTTGCTGGTTATTTTCTCCTGCTGATTTTTTGGCGTTTTGGGGCTTCGCTCCAGCAGGTATCTGTGGGCGAAGCAATCATACATACGGTGCCTTTTTTGGTGGCCGGTTTGATATGTTGTGGCATCCTTTATGGTCTCGCCATGATGCTTGCTTCCACAACTATCTATACCCTTACCAACCGCCGTGTGGCGCTCAGGATAGGCTTGTTGGTGACCTTAAATCTTAACCTGCCACACAGCCAAATTGCCAATGCCATGCTTGCCACCACAAGCAGCGGTCATGGCAATCTGGCTTTTGAAATCAAGCCAGGAACTTCTGTGAGCTACCTGATGATCTGGCCCCATGTCAGACCCTGGCATCTGAAGAGAGCCCAGCCTGCGCTGCGCTGCATTCAAGATGCAGGACATGTCGCACAACTCTTCGCCGAGGCTGCCGAGTCCAGGATATCAGAACCAGTTTTGGAACGGACAAACATGCAGCTTGCCCATGAAGCAGCCGAATGATGGGGGAACAAATGATGCAGCAAAGACAAACCAACAACAGACGTGATCATGATCATGTGCCCATCTTTTTGGTGCGGGCCATGTTTGGCCTCATGGCGCTGGTGACCGTGGCCGTGGCCGTGGCCCAATGGGTTGATTTGCCTCAATCAGGTGTTTTGGTGGAGGCCCCTGAAAAAAGGGTGCTGATGGTGCAATTGCATGCCCAACGTGAGGGCGTGACGGAGGTGCTTGCGCTTGATGGAAAGCGGATCGCTAGCTCTAGTGAGCCACTGAACGGATTTATTGACGTGATTGGCCGAGCCATGACCCGTGCGCGTGTGGTTCGTGGTGTTGGGGATAGTGTTCCGTTCAAACTTGTGGAGCGCATCAATGGCCGTATTGCCATCATTGATACCGGCACGGGTCAAGTTGTGGAATTGATTGGTTATGGGGCCGATAATGTGGCTGCCTTTGCCAAGCTTGTTGCCCAACATGGGAAGGATGTTTGATGTTTGCGTATTTTGCCAAAACCGAACACGTGCCTTGCACGGTGACCGTGAGCCACCGGTTTGAGGAATTATCAGCCCATGTCCGGTTTAATGATGGGAGCGTCATTCACCCCGGAGATAGTGTCTTGGTTCATGGCGCGGAAATTCTTGCACCGTTTGGAACGGTGGTTTGTGAAGATCGGATGGCAACCATCACAAGGGCCACTTTTGTCGAACGTCTTTGGGCACGCGCCACAGGTGATCTTGAGGTGATGGAATTATATGAGTTCAGTTTTTCTCAGGAGGCCATGATATGATGGACCAGTCACTTAGTCACTCTGCATATGCCGACACTGCGGAGCAGGGTCTTGCGGCGGGGAACATGGTTGGGCCCAAGGATTCCGACGAGGCCACGGCCGTGGCCATGCAAAATACGCTGCTGACGCCACGCTTTTACACCACCAATTTTGATGAGTTGGATGCCATTGATGTCAGCCCCATCAGAAAAGAATGGGATGAACTCATCAATGAAATGAAGGCTGACCCGAATAAGGGACATTTTCGTAAGAATGAAGATTGGGACCACATTGACTGGGACCAAATGGAACCGAAATTGCGGGCGGAATTGAAGGATTTTTTGATTTCTTCATGCACGGCGGAATTTTCCGGTTGCGTTCTTTACAAAGAGATGAAGCGTCGCGGGCGTAATGAAGACATTACAACGTTGTTTCAATTGATGGCGCGGGATGAAGCTCGTCATGCTGGCTTCATTAATGACGCGCTGCGAGAAGCGGGCATCAGCATCAATCTTGGGTTTCTGACCCAGGCCAAGAAATACACCTATTTTCGGCCCAAATTTATTTTTTATGCGACCTATCTTTCCGAAAAGATCGGCTATGCCCGCTACATCACCATTTTTAGGCATTTGCAGGCCCACCCAGAACATCGGTTCCATCCGATTTTCAAATGGTTTGAGGAATGGTGTAATGACGAATTCCGCCATGGAGAGGCCTTTGCCTTGCTCATGAAAACCGACCCCAAACTCACTTCAGGTGTCAATCGCTACTGGATAAAATTTTTCTTAACCGCTGTGTTTGCAACCATGTGGGTGCGCGACCACCAAAGGCCAGCTTTCCATGAAGCCCTTGGCGTGGACCCAGAATGGTATGGCCAGGAGGTCTTTCGCAAAACCACCGCCATCAGCTTGCAGATTTTCCCCTTGGCCCTAGATCTTGATCATCCCCGATGGGTGCCGGCACTCCGCCGCTTGAATAATGCCAACCTACGAATTGCCCAAGCCAAGAAGCGCAAGGGCTTTGCTGCCAAACTTAAGCATGTTGGCGCAAGCATGGCTGCTGGTTGGGCCTTCATGCAGCTTCTTACCATTCCGGCTGTCAAGAATGATGTGCCAGAAGAAACCAGGCTCGCACCGGCTTATTGAGGAAATATTGATGCTTATGATGCTTGCTGCATTATTCATTGCCCTATTTTCCTGGTGGTTTTCCACCGGCATCATTTTGTTGGCCGTGCGCCGTGCGGATCGGGCAGGGGGCGATGCCCATATGATGAGCTTGATCATGGCATCCCCATTATTGGTCTTGGGCATTGTGTTGGCCTTTTTTTCCCTAGATGACGCGTTGATCACCGGAGCCTATGGGGGCTTTTTTGGGGCCCTGTTGATTTGGGGCTGGATTGAACTTGCTTTTCTCACGGGCTTAATCACTGGCCCGTCCAAGCAGCCTTGCCCACCGGGAATCCATGGCTGGCGCAGGCTTTCATTGGCCTGGAGCACCATTTGTCACCATGAATTGGCGCTGTTGTGGGGTCTTTTGCTGCTGCTTTGGCTGTCTCAAGACGCTGCAAACCATGTCGCTTTGGCGACCTATGGGGTGCTTTTTGTGGCCCGCATCTCTGCAAAAGTTAATCTTTTTTTGGGTGTGCCCAAGATCAACATGCAATTTGTGCCAAGCCGCATGCTTCATATGGCTAGCTACTTTCGTCGTGCTTCGGTGGGCTTCGTGTTTGCTTTGTCCATCACATGCCTTACAGCTGTCTTTGTGTTGTTGGTTTATGCGCTTTTTGGTGCCCAGACGGATGGCGCTAAGGTGGCTCTTGTCTTGCTTGCAAGTTTGATGGGGTTGGCTTTGCTGGAGCATTGGTTGATGGTGCTGCCACTTCCTGACGCAAAATTATGGCAATGGATGCTTCCTGCGCCCTTGGCAAACTATAAGAAACAAGGAGAACAACATGGATTATGATAAGTTGTTTGAAGACCAGCTTAATCAGCTGAGGGAAGAGGGAAATTACCGTTATTTTGCGCATTTGGAGCGTCAGGCTGGGTCTTTTCCCAAGGTCGCCCATCACCGCAATGGTGAAGTGGAAGAAATCACCGTATGGTGCTCCAATGATTATTTGGGCATGGGCCAGCATCCTGATGTTGTCGAAGCCATGTGCGCAGCTGTGCGCAAGACAGGCACCGGCGCAGGCGGCACGCGGAACATTTCTGGAACAAGCCGTGCTCATGTGGCGTTGGAACAAGAACTCGCCGATCTTCATGGCAAGGATGCATCCTTGCTGTTCACCTCAGGCTATGTGTCCAATTGGGCGGCCCTATCGACCCTTGGGTCAAGACTGCCCAATTGCGTCATCCTGTCGGATTCAGGCAACCACGCTTCCATGATCGAGGGCATCCGTCATTCGAAAGCGCAAAAGGTTATTTGGAAGCATAATGATCTGGAAGATCTTGAGCAAAAACTTGCTGCCCTGCCGGTGGATGTCCCT
>DKOD01000171.1 GCA_002469865.1 Alphaproteobacteria bacterium UBA7371
CTTGCCATTTCAGGTTAATGTCCCGACGCGCCTATGGTCATGCCCCCACAAACATAGAGGGTTTGGCCGGTGACAAATCCCGCGTCTTGATCCAAGAAAAACATGACCCCCCGAGCCACGTCATGCACACTACCCAATCTTTTTACCGGCACGCCGTTTCGTATTTTTTCCGTTGAAGGACTTCCAGGTGGGTTTGCACGCTCGAACAAATCGGTTGCAATGGGACCTGGGGCTATGGTGTTCACGGTGATACCCTCAGAGGCGAGTTCTAGTGCCCAGCCTTTGCTCATTGAAGATAGGCCACCCTTGGTCGCAGAATATGCGGTTCGGTTTTCCTTACCCAAAACAACGCGACTTGCAATATTGACAATCCGCCCCCAACCCAATTTGCGCATGGAAGACAGAACATGTTGCGTGCACAACATCGGCGCGATCAAGTTCAACGGAACCAATTCTTCAAAGTCCTTCAAACCCGTCTGCGCAAGGTCATGGTTGATCGCTGCGCCAGCGTTATTCACCAACCCCACGACATCAAATTGTGATAAAATTTGGTCAAATGCTGCATCCAACTGATCTTTTTGTGTCAGGTCTGCTTGTATGAATAAGTCACTAAGAGGCTTTTTCTCGGCCATGATATCAATATTGACAACCTTGCGGCCCTTTTCTTTTGCTGCCTGCACACAGCCCAAACCGATCCCATTTGATCCGCCCGTAACAACAGTGACTTCTGTCATGATCGTACCTCAATATGATAATTCTGTTTGCGTTAAGGCCATCACTGCCACCACAAATGCCTTGCCAAGCATATATTGAAGCCAAGTTTTAAAGAGCCTTCAACAAAACCCTATCCATTTGTAGGAATAAGAACAAACATTTTGCGCCCATAAAAATGGATGTTTGGGGTTGTTGTGTTTACGGGTTTTTTGGCAGCAAAAACATCCATGGGCAGTGCCAATTGATGATCCACAAACTGTCGCCTATGATCATAAGCAGCATTGTCGGCAACCGTTGATGTCAATCGAAAAACCACCCTTGGCTTTCATTTGGCATGGCAACAAAAGGGAGAAGCATGTTGGAAATTATGGGGAAGAAGGCCTTAGTTTTTGGTGGGTCGTCAGGTATTGGGCTCGCCGCAGCAAAAATGCTTCAGGCAAAAGGTGCCCATGTCACCATCATCTCAAGAGATCCAGATAAGCCAGGAACAGAGGGGCTTCATAAGGAGCGCTGCGACGTCGTTGATACGGAAGCTGTTGCCTCATTATGCACCCGCCTCGCCCCCTTTGACATCATCATCGGAACAGCAACCGGTGGGGCCAGGGCGCGGGGTCCTTTCTTGGGTATGCAAGTGTCAGGTTTTCAAGGTGCGTTTGCCAAGTTATGGGGTTACGTGAATATTTTGCATGAGGGTATTCCCCATCTCTCGGCAGAGGGTTGCGCTGTGTTGGTGAGTGGCAGCCCTGCGCGTCGCTCTGAACCAGGAATGGTGGCGATTGCCAGTGTTGGTGGGGCTGTTGAGGCTTTGGTGAGGGCTGTTGCCCCCGAAATCACACCCAAGAGATTGAATGTGGTCGCGCCAGGATTTATTGACACACCAATGTTTGATGCTGTCGGTGACGAACGTGCCAATGTCATCAAAGCGCGAACAGATCATCACCTCATACCCAGAGCAGGTACAGCAGATGAAGTGGCCCAAGCCATTATATTTCAAGTAGAAAATGAGTTTGTAACCGGCACGACCATAGATGTTGATGGTGGGTGGCTTTTGGCAAGGTAATCCTTTTATACCCACCCAATGGGCCATCTCGCCCCAAAAGAATTCCCAATGCCAGCCATTTATCCTGGCAGATTGGTGCGCCCGTTTTCTAAACGACTGCGCCAATCTGCCATGGAACGAATTCAGCATCACCAAAACCAAGAGCTTCCGACTTGCTCGGGCGACCAGAGGCAACATTCACAATCAACTGAAAAATCTCTTCACCGACCTCCTGCACACTGGCCTGGCCGTCGGCAATCACACCACAATTGATGTCCATATCCTCATGCAATTTGCGATACATCACGCTGTTGGTCGCCAATTTGATGGAAGGAGAAGGCTTGCAGCCAAAAACAGATCCGCGACCTGTGGTAAAGCACACAATATTTGCCCCACTGGCCACCTGGCCTGTAATTGATGTTGGGTCATAGCCTGGCGAATCCATAAAATGAAAGCCTTTTCGTTTGCTTGCTTCCCCATAGAGCAAAACATCCATTAGAGGCGCCGTGCCGCCTTTGGCCACAGCCCCCAATGACTTTTCAAGAATGGTTGTTAAACCGCCTGCCTTATTTCCAGGGCTGGGGTTGTTGTTCATTTCGTTGCCATTACGAGCGGTGTAATCCTCCCACCATTGAATGCGATCCACCAATTTTTGGGCAACATCTTGGGAAACAGCGCGTCGGGTCAACAAATGCTCGGCGCCATAAATTTCTGGGGTTTCTGCTAAGATGGTCGTGCCACCATGTGCAACAATCAAGTCGCTCGCATGGCCTAATGCAGGGTTTGCCGTCACCCCGGAATACGCATCAGATCCGCCACATTGTAAGGCCACGCTTAGTTCAGATACTGGCACTTTTGTGCGTGAAATATCATTCACTTGCGGCAACATCTCTTTTATCATGCGGATGCCATGATCAATCGTGGCCTTGGTGCCGCCAACATCTTGAATATTAAAATACCTAAAAGTTCGGCCTTCTTCGAAGCCAAAATTGGCCACCATCATGGACACTTGAGCCTGCTCACAGCCCAAACCAACAAGCAAAATTCCACCAAAATTGGCGTGGCCTGCATAACCCCAAAGCACGCGCTGCAAATTGGCCATGCCTTCCCCGTTACCAGCCATGCCACAACCCGTGCCATGTACTAACGATACAATACCATCAACATTTTCAAATGAGTTTAATTCGTCATCTTTGAAGTAATCAGCAATATAACGCGCCACTGTTGCCGAACAATTTACTGTTGTCAGCACACCGATATAATTACGCGTGCCTACGGATTTGTTTGCCCGAACATAACCATCAAATGTCGTGGGGCCGTTGAGGGCAGGTTTTTGACCCCAATGGGCGTCGGCACAAAATTCATGCACGCGATCAAAATGTCCCATCGCCATATTATGGACATGAACATGTTCATGTTGCGCGATGTCTTTTGTGGCTTCGCCTATGAGTTGGTTGTATTTTATCACTGGCTGTCCAGCTGAGATATTTGTGGCTGCCACCTTATGACCGCGCGCAATTCCCTGAAATCCATCATCACTCATGCATGTAAGAACATTATCCATTTCATGCAGGCGCAAAAAGTTATCGGCCATTTCCCCCTCCGTTTTTGTTTTTATGGAACCTTGGTGTAACCATGCTGCACATTGCTTATTTTTGCATCCCTAAAAGATATCAGGCTCGCGGGCTGACGTGCCAAAATCAGTTTGCAAATAATCAAAGTCACATCCGAGATTTGCTTGCTGAATATGTTGCGCGAACATCCAGCCATAACCTCTACCTGCCCGCGGTTCCGGTGCAACCCATTTGGCCCGCCGCTTATTGAGTTCATCTTCCTCCACCAAAAGATCCAACCGACGCTCTGCAACAGAAAGGCGTATCATGTCGCCATTTTGGACAAGCGCCAATGGGCCACCCAAGAATGCCTCTGGCGCCACATGGAGCACGCAAGCGCCATAACTTGTGCCGCTCATCCTCGCGTCTGAAATCCTCACCATGTCGCGCACACCTTGGCGCACCAATTTTACAGGGATAGGTAGCATGCCCCATTCAGGCATGCCCGGGCCCCCTATGGGGCCTGCATTTCGGAAGATCATCACATGTTGTGCCGTAACATCCAGATCGGGATCTTCGACGGCTTTTTTCATTTCTGGGTAGCTGTCAAAGACCAATGCTGGCCCTTCATGTTCCAGCAAGTCCTTGTGCATCGCCGCTGGTTTGATCACCGCCCCATCAGGAGCGAGGTTACCTTTTAAGACAGCCAGAGCCCCATGGGGATAAATGGGATCGGATAACGGACGAATAACGTCATCATTGTAAACCTCGGCATCTTTTAACAAATCACCCAGTGCTTGGCCTTCCACCGTCATCGCCTCGAGGGTCAAAAATTCTTCCAACCGTTTCAGCAGCGCTCTTAAGCCACCGGCATAGTAAAAATCTTCCATGAGATAGGTTTGTCCGGAAGGTCTTATGTTCGCCAAAACCGGAATATTTCGGCCATAGGCATCAAGGTCGTCGATGCTGAATGAAATTCCTGCACGACGCGCAATTGCAACAAGATGGATCACAGCATTTGTCGAAGCCCCCATGGACATGGCCACAACAGATGCATTTTCCACCGCCTTGCGGGTGATAATTTTTCCAGGAACGAGGTCTTCATACACCATTTCCACAGCACGCCGTCCGGTTTGTGCCGCCATCCTTTTATGGTTGGCATCTGGTGCGGGAATGGATGATGAGCCGTGCAGTGACATACCCAATGCTTCGGCGATGGCAGTCATGGTGGAGGCTGTTCCCATGGTCATGCAATGACCGTGGGAACGAGCTATTCCAGCTTCGAGTTCCTGCCATTCTTGTTGGTTGATGTTCCCTGCGCGACGCTCATCCCAGAATTTCCAAGCATCTGATCCAGAGCCCAATTGTTGCCCTTTCCAATTGCCGCGCAACATGGGTCCGGCGGGCATAAAAATCGCTGGAACACCTGCCGAAATCGCACCCATGAGCATCGCTGGTGTTGTCTTATCGCAGCCCCCCATGAGCACAGCGCCATCAATAGGATGGGAGCGTATGAGCTCTTCAACTTCCATGGCCATCATGTTGCGGTAAAGCATTGTTGTGGGTTTTACGAAAGGTTCTGACAGAGATAATGTGGGTAATTCTACGGGCATTCCACCTGCTTGAAGAATGCCCCGACGCACATCTTCCACACGGTCCTTAAAATGCACATGGCACGGATTGATGTCTGACCAGGAATTGAGAATGGCAATAATGGGTTTGCCTTCCCAATCCTCTTGGTCGTACCCCATTTGCATGAAACGCGACCGGTGCCCAAAAGACCGCAGATCGTCTTGGGCGTACCAACGTGCTGAACGAAATTGATCCGGTGATTTTTGTCTTGAAAGTCGAGATCCCACAGCGTTCTCCTCTTTGGCCACGCATTTATATCAGCATGTTTCTTATGTGAATGCGAGGGCCAACAGGCCTATGTTGATGAATAGCCTGTTGATCAAGTGCCACCCGTCAAAGCCATAAACATAAAAGACATGGCAATGATGGTGATGATGTTAAACAACCAGTTCCAACGCAACGTCAGGTCGGTCGCGCCGATGCCATTCAACCGAGACATCAGCAACACAACCGTTGCAAATGGAGACATCGTCATTGACAAAGCCCATCCGGTGGAAATCGAGAGTGCCAACAATGTTGGGTCTGCTGGTAGGACTTCCAAACCACCAAAAAAGCCACCAAAAAAAACTGCCATCACAATGGGGCTAAGCCCCAGAAATGAAAAGGGCACCATGGCCATGGGCACCAGGAAAAGAAAAACATAATCGGGCATGTCATAAAGGTTTAGTGCTAGGGCAACTTCTTCAGCAGGCACCAGTGCCGCAGCTGTTCGCCCAATAAACCCTGAGCATCCAAGCGTGACCAAAATTCCTAGGTTGCTGGTCAATTTGCCAAAAATAATATCATGGACTTTCTTTGTGGTTTGTCGAAAAACGGGTAGCTGGTTATCCCGGGCCTGCAAGATAAGCCATCCAACCACCATCAAGGGGCAAGCAAAGAGAACACCCACCATAATGGTGTCATTTGCCAGCCAAGAGAACAAATAAGACAAGCCAAATAATATACCCAATGCTTGGCCAAAATGAAGAAAAGAGGTTTTTGGTATGGGTAATGATGTTTCGCCTTGTTGCTGTGCCATCCCAGCAAATTTACGAAACATGTAACGGTCCTCTAGCCA
>DKOD01000168.1:0-362 GCA_002469865.1 Alphaproteobacteria bacterium UBA7371
TGTTCGCGTTCATCATTACCGCCACCAAGCCCGGCACCACGATGACGACCAACAGCGTCAATCTCGTCAATAAAAATGATACAAGGCGCATTTTTCTTGCCCTGCTCAAACATGTCGCGCACACGGCTTGCACCGACACCGACAAACATTTCCACAAAATCAGAACCAGAAATGGTGAAAAAAGGCACATTAGCTTCACCAGCAATGGCACGGGCCAAAAGTGTTTTACCGGTTCCTGGGGGCCCGACAAGCAATGCGCCCTTAGGGATACGCCCACCAAGAGATTGGAATTTCTGGGGATCTTTCAGAAACTCAACAATTTCTTGCAATTCTTCTTTCGCTTCGTCGATTCCCGCCACGTC
>DKOD01000168.1:741-9269 GCA_002469865.1 Alphaproteobacteria bacterium UBA7371
CCCATCGCACCACCGCGGCCACCGCCACCTTGCATTTGGCGCATGAAGAAAATCCATACACCGATCAGAAGCAACATTGGGAACCAGGAGATGAGGATGCTCAAGAGGGTGCTTTCCTCAATGGGAACAACCTCCACCTGCACACCAGCATCTGTCAAAACGTCAACGTAATTGGAATTCGCCGGGGCATTGGTCGTGAATGCCTTTCCGCCAGCAAACTGACCGCTAACCGTGTCTCCTTCAACGCGAACAGAAGAAATTTTTCCGGTTCTGGCGTCATTGATGAATTGGGAATAGGTGATCTTTGAACCTGCTTGCTGCCCCATGGGCCCGCTGAACATGTTAAACAGCGCCACGAGCAAGAGGGCCACGACCACCCAGAGGGCCAAATTACGCATATTAGACAAAATTGCCTCCCAAAAATCCAGACTTGGTCATCAAATGACCCGAAAAACCAACGAAAGGTTTTTTCTTATCTTACGTTATATAGGTGAGCTATGGCCTTTCTGGAAGAGGTCCAACAAATTCCGCTCATCATTTGGTTGCGGAAGAATAGTCGCGGGTGGTGGCACCCGGCCGGTTTCACGCGACACATGGAGACCATTTTTTTTCATTTCATATATGCAAAAGCCAAGCGTGAGCCGTTCACCAGCTTTTATGGATGCCAATGCCCTCGATTTGTCACCACCACGTGGCCATTGGCCAGGCCGAAAATACATGCGCAACAAATCCGCAAGCCAGGACCGCGCCTCAAGCCCCAAACAAAACCAACACTCATTCGCCACGAATGCATGTCCTGGCCCCACCATAATGAGCCCAGAGTTGAAGGATTGTTCAATATATTGGGCATGCTGGCATCGCCAATGCTTAGCAATCCTGGCAAGCAGCAACATGGCATCACGCAAGCTTGGTTCTTTGGCCAATAGCGCACGGACCCGCACACGTTCAAAACGATGGTCCTTGTTGGATGGGTCATCCACAAAACCAATATCAGCAGCCGCCTGACGCAATTGCGCGCGCGATGCATGAAGAAGAGGCCGCTTGATAAGTTTTTCCTCCAGCCATGACGCGTCCATGAGTCCGGCAAGACCCCGCCAATGGGATTGGCGCTTTAGGCGCATGGCCACCGTCTCGGCTTGGTCATCCTGCTGATGGGCCAACCAGATTTCATCTGCATGATGTGATCTGGCGGCCTGCAGCAACAATTGTAACCGTGTTTTTCGGGCTTCGTTCATGTTGGCCCTGATGGCCATGTCAGGTGTTAGCATGAAAGCGTTCATGCCAAGCTTTTCAGCTTGGCCAACCACAAACGCACATTCCGTGCGCGCCTCCTGGCGCAGGCCATGATCAATGGCAACCACAATGAAAGATGCTGGGTGGTGGCGACAAGCATGAAGCATGGCCATGGAATCAGCGCCACCGGAAACGGCCAGCACAACCTTTCGTGCAACAGGTGTTAGCTGCAGGATGCGTTTGTTCCAATTTGACGGGCCCTGGTCACAAGCAGGCCACGGGCGTTGGGGTAATTGTCGCTCAATTGCGCGAGAATGGCACACACATCATTTGTTTCCCCCAGCTGCATTAAGCTTGCTGCGGTTTCCACAAGAAAATCCGCACCACGGGAGCTATCAGAAAAACGCTGCATGCCCTCCAAGAAATGGCTGGCTGCCAAGGTTTCATCACCCAACCGCCGGGCGGTTTGTCCCTGCCAGTATAGAACGTCTGGCATGATAACCGCATCGGGAAAACGGCTGGCCAACTCACCCAATGCCTGAGCAGCTGCCTGATGCTTTCCCTGACGAATGGCCTCCAAGGCATCACGGAAGATGGCATCCGGGTCATTGGCAAGAATGCTGGCAATACCCCCATCAGCAGATGACGGGCCACGACCATCCTGGGGCGAAGATATCGGCGCTGTTGACGTGGCACCCCCATCTTGTTGCGGGCTTGGCTTGCCATTGCGCAGCCTGAATTCCAACTCCTCGATTTTGCCGGTTAAGGTGATGATCTGACGCTCCAAAACATCAACACGTGACAACAACTCCCGCACCAATTGCTGGTCCTGCGCCATGACAGGCGCAGGCAACAAAAAGGCGGCAATCATGAGGAATCTTGACCACATGAGTTTGGTGCTATTCGATCACGCTGCTGGCGCGGCGGTTCAACGAATAACAACTTTCATTGGCACAGGTAGAGACAGGGCGTTCTTTGCCATAGCCAATGGTTTCCAACAAATTGGCAGGAACTCCTTGGGAGATGAGGTAATTGCGGGCGCTGTTGGCACGACGCTCTGACAAAGCAAGGTTATATTCACGTGTGCCACGTTCATCGGCATGGCCTTCCACCACCACCCGGGCAGGGTTGTATTTGGAAATCCACTCCGCCTGGGCGCGCAGAACTTGCTCGGCTGGCGCATCAAGGTTGTAGCTATCAAGGGCAAAATACACCGTGCCACCAACGCCTTTTTCAAATTCCTGAACGGAGCCAGCAGCAAAGCCTCCAACGCCATCTGTGCGGCTTGGAACCTGCTCGGTGGCTGGGCCGTCACTTGTGTTGGTGCTGGAACAGGCTGCGATAGCAAGTACCGCAGCGATGGATGCAAGCTTAGAGATGGACAACATCATTTTTCCTTTCAATCGGAATTTTGGTATGCATGAACCAAAAAACTCATGGCAATAGGGCAGACCATGCAGGATCGGATCCCTGATCCTTTATTGGTACCTTTCGCAGGTTTCTGCCGGTGATATCAACCGAATATAATTCCGCCCGACCATTTTCCCCCGGCGATTGACGGTAAAACATGATGACCCGACCATTGGGCGACCAAACAGGTGACTCATCCAAAAAGGACGACGCCAGTATCCGTTCAGACGTGCCGTCGGGCCGCATGACCCCTATAGAAAACTGGCCCTTATTCATTTTGGTAAAGGCAATCAGGTCATCCCGGGGGGACCATACCGGCGTGGCATAGCGACCATCACCATAGGATATCCGCTGGATAGCACCGGTTTTGCGGTTGAGAACATATAATTGTTGGGAGCCCCCACGGTCCGAATTGAAGACGACAAATTCCCCATCGGGCGAAGCACTTGCCGAGGTATCAATGGCTGGATGGCTTGTTAAACGTCGCTCGGCCCCACTGGTCAGGTCAATTTCATAGATGTCTGCATTGCCACCGCGGGAATGATTCACCAGCAATTTGGTGCCGGTGGCATCAAAACGTGGCGCAAAGGTCATGCCCTTAAAATTGCCAACCTCCCCTTGGGTGCCATTTTCTAGATCCAAAACAAAAACTTTTAATTGCCGGTCCTTGAACGACATATAAGCGATTTTCTGCTCATTGGGTGCAAAGCGGGGGGTCATGACGCCCTCTCCTTGGGTGGGCAAAAGCTCATGATTGTTGCCGTCAGTGTCCATAATGGCCAATTGCTTCACCCGGGCATTGCGGGGGCCCCGTTCGGACACATACACAATTCGGCTGTCGAAATAACCCGCCTCCCCGGTCAGTTGGCTGTAAATACGATCGGCAATTTTATGGCCAATACGGCGCCAAAATTGGGCTTCAGTGGCAAAGCGACCTTCATCAAGTTTCTCCCCATTGAGCATATTCCAGATCTCAAAACGGGCATCCACTTGACCTGTGGCATTGGCCTCAATGCTCATTTGCACCACCGCTTCGACGCCAAGAGGTTGCCAATTCACGGGGTTGGGCTTGCTGCCAATCGCCGGGGATTGCAGGAATGCCGTTGGCTCTGGCAGGGCAAATAACCCTGATGAACCCAAATCAAAGCGCACGAGACTGTCCAAATTTTCCGCGAGTTTGGCGTCGCTTTGTGATGATGTGGGAATGAGCGCAAGCCTGATCGGGTCAACCTGACCTTCGGTCACGCGCACACGCAGCTGGGCATCAGCCAGCGTGACCAACAACATCACCATGGCGACGCCCAGCATAGGGATCTTCCAACATATTTTGCTCATCATCGCCCCATCCCTGGTTCAAATTTTACTTCCACACGACGCCATTCATCATACAATTCTACCGGCAAATTCTTTAACGGGGAACATTTCTCGACTGCCAAAATCGCATTTCTCATGGCTTGGTCAGCAAATGGTTCCGAGGATGGCGGCCCATCTATAACCCGAGGTTTCCCCGCCAGGCGCCCATCCCGGCTCAAGCTAAAAGAAACCACCACCGCAAGGCGTGTGGGGTCAGGGGCCCCATCGGGTTCCCGCCAGCAACGGACCATTTGCGCGTTGATTTTTCCTGTCAATTCGCTTCCCCCGCCACCACCGGAGGATGATCGACCACCGGATAACTTCTTTTGCAGGCGCTCGGCCAAAGATCCTATATTTTCTTTTGTTTTGCTTTCTGGTTTTGGATCCGGTGTTGTTGAAGGCTCAGGTTTGGGGGCAGGCCGCTCCGGAGCCCGCCGGGGTCTTGGGACATTATTCGGGTCAATCTTTGCCACCTGACTTTCCTCAACGGCTTGCTCGACGGGCGTTTCCACCGGCTCAGGCTCCGGCTGCGTTTCGGGCGCAACTTCTGGACGCGTCGCGGGCTCAGGCACCTCGGGGGTAATTTCCTCTGGCACAACAGACGGGGTCTCTTCTGCCGGCGCATTATCGGGTTCAACAACAGGCTCAGGTGGTGTTTCTGCCGCTATATTTTCAGGCGCAGGTTCTGGGGTTGGTGGTGTCTCTTCCGGCGCCACAGGTGCGGCCTGCTCTTCCACGGGCTGTTCAATAGGTTGGGGTTCCGGCACGGGAACGGGCTCAGCTTCGGCAGCCTCGGGTGTTGCCACCAATTCCGCCAATTCCGCCTCGCTGATCAAGGCCACTTCCCCGGCGCCAGCATCAAACTCCTTTGGCTCGGAAAACTCCAACTGCAGCACCAAATAGGCACCCACATGAAGGAGCACTGAGAGGATTACCCCCCAGCGAAACAGCATATCGGGGCGATCATCCACCATCTTCGGGTCGCGTCACCAGTCCCACACGGCCAAAACCTGCGGCATTCAGCCGACCCATGACCCTAGCCACCACACCATAGGTTACATTTTCATCAGCGCGCACATAAATCCGGTCATTATCCCGGTTTTCGATAATGGCTTTGAGTTTTGCAACCATTTCATCAACCGGAACAGCAACCTCCTGAATAAAGACGGTCCCATCACCCTGCACCGTTACCGTGAGTGGGATAACAGGATCATGGGGCAAAGGTTTGGCACGGCTTGATGGCAAGTTCACGCTCACACCAACGGTGAGCATCGGCGCGGAGACCATAAAAATGATCAAAAGGACAAGCATCACATCCACAAAGGGCGTGACATTGATTTCCGGCGTGGTCCGGCCACGCTTTCGACGGGATCTTCTTGACGATGGTTGAAGCGACGCGCCCATGATCAGACCACCCGATCTGTTTCGCGGCCAACAACCGTTTGGAAAGCCTCGGAGAATTTTTCAAGCCTGCGCAGATATTTATCCTCGGCCACGGTTAGGCGGTTATAGGCGACCACAGCGGGAATGGCGGCAAAGAGCCCCAGCGCGGTGGCAAATAATGCTTCTGCGATACCCGGCGCTACCACCACAAGAGAGGTGTTTTGTGATGCGGCGATGGACCTAAATGAATTCATGATCCCCCAGACGGTTCCAAATAACCCGAGAAATGGTGCCACAGAACCAACAGTTGCAAGGCCAGGAATGCCCCGGCCCAGAAATTCGGTTTCCACTTCAATGCGGTAATCCAGAAGCCTGGCAATACGATCGCGTATGCGGTTGGCAGAAGCACCATCTTGGTGGGCCTGCTCCCATTCTTGCATGCCTGAGACAAACAATTTGGCCATGGGATGGTTGGCCTCTTCACGGACCCTTGCATAGAGATCATCCAGGTCTGCACCAGACCAGAATGCTTTTTCGAAATCTGCTGCCTGGGCATGGAGCTTTGTTAGCCTGATACGCGTGGTGATGATGATGGCCCATGTCCAAACCGATGCCAGAACCAAAAGCAGCATGACGAATTGTACGATAATATCTGCCTTCATGATCAAGGAGAAATAAGAGAGATCAGCGGCCTGTTCCATGGTAACTCCTGGGTTTCTTCATTATTGTTCCTGAAGCTTTTGCTTCAGGTTGCTGGGCATTCTGATGGGCTTTTTTCGCATGGCATCAAGCCAAGCCAATGACACCATTGCCTCTGCCATTTGCTGACCCTCATGCATGATATTTTGGGCAAGAATGAGGCGGCTGGCGCCGCTTGAGGACACGCAACAGGTGACAACCACCTGTTGATCCAACAGCAAGGGCCTCTTGTAATCGATTTGCAAGCATTTGACCGCAAAAAAACCCGTCACATTTCCATCCCGATGCGCTTGGTCAAAACCCAAATGACGCATCCATTCCACCCGAGCCTGTTCGAAAATTCCTGGGTAAGCGCCATGATATACCATGCCTGCGGCATCTGTGGCCTCCCAGTAAATGCGAACAGGCCAGCCAAAGCCGCTCATGAACCTTGATCTCCAAACAAATTTTGGTTGTCCCCCGAGGCCATCGGAGGGGTCATGCCGAGATGAGTCCAGCCATCTGGCAACAACATGCGCCCTCTGGGCGTGCGCTGCAGAAAACCAGTCAGCATCAAAAATGGTTCCACAATATCTTCTAGGGCATCCCTGGTCTCTGACAGTGACGCGGCAAGAGTGTCCAGCCCAACTGGCCCACCGCCAAAACGTTCCGCCAAACAACGCAGGTAACGAATATCCATGGAATCCAGCCCAGACGGGTCCACATCCAACGACCTGAGGGCCTCATCGGCAATGGCCGCGTCAATAACCCCAGACCCACGAACGGCGGCAAAATCATGGACGCGCCGCAAGAGCCTTCCAGCCACCCTGGGCGTCCCCCTGGAACGCTTAGCAATTTCCACCGCACCATCCACCTTAATCGGCGCATCCATTTTGGCCGATTGCCTGGTGATGATGTCCAAAAGCTCATCTTCTTCATAAAATTCAAGGCGCAATGGGATGCCAAAACGATCCCTCAAGGGCGTCGTCAGCAAACCCGCCCTCGTGGTGGCACCCACAAGGGTGAAGGGGGGCAAATCAATACGCACGGACCTGGCCGATGGGCCCTCTCCAATGATGAGATCCAGCTGAAAATCTTCCATCGCTGGGTAGAGGATTTCCTCCACCGCAGGGTTAAGCCGATGAATTTCGTCAATGAACAACACGTCACGCGGCTGCAAATTTGTTAAGATGGCGGCAAGATCACCAGCCTTGGCGATCACCGGACCTGATGTCGCCCGAAAATTAACCCCCAATTCACGTGCCACAATGCTGGCCAAGGTGGTTTTGCCAAGCCCTGGGGGTCCATGGAACAAGACATGGTCCATGGCTGTGCCACGGTCACGGGCAGCCTGAACGAAAATTTCCAAATTGGCCCGCATCCGACGTTGGCCAACAAAATCTGCCAATTGTTGGGGGCGGATGCTGGTCTCATCATCGGGCCGCTCCACCACATCAATCATGCGCTCATCCATGACCAAGCTCCCTTAGGGCCACCCGCAACACTTCTTCGAAGGTGGCATCGGGCATGGATTGATGCAATTCGCGAATTTTTGTTCTCACCCGGCCATCTTGGAACCCAAGATTGCCTAATGCGGAGATGAGATCTTGCTGGAAGGCAAAGCCCGAGATGGGCATCGCCATATTATCTTCAGCGCCATGGCCACCATCAATGGGCATGATCTTATCCTTCAACTCAGTCACCAGACGGGCCGCAAGTTTGGGACCAACACCTGGAACAGGCTTGAAGGTGCCTGCGGCGCCTTGGGCAACTGCTTCATGCAATGCGTTTGGCGGCAAGTGGTCAAGAATAGCCAAAGCAAGTTTGGGACCAACACCCTGAACACCATGAAGAATATTGAATAGGGATTGGATGTCAGGGCTCACAAAACCATAGAGCATAAAGGCATCTTCACGAATGATGGTCTCCACATGCAATTCCAATACATCGCCCTGGGTTATCTTTGCCAAAAGTCCTTGGCCTGCATGAACCAAATAGCCAACCCCCTGAACGTCAAGGATAAGCGCCTGTTCACGCACCGCAGCAACCCGGCCTGACAAATATGCAATCATCCTGCCACACGCCCCGTCATGATTGGGTTTTGGTGACCATGGCAAATGGCAATGGCCAGGGCATCAGCAGCATCAGGGCTTTTAAAATTAGCACCCGGCAAAAGGCGTTTGACCATATCCTGAACCTGCTGCTTGCCCGCGTGACCGACGCCAACAACCGCCTTTTTGACGTGGTTGGGGGCGTATTCCGATACCGGAATCCCCAATTGCCGAGGCACCAACAGGGTAATCGCCCGGGCATGACCAAGCTTCAAGGTGGCCACGGCATCTTTGTTCACGAACGTATGTTCGACAGCCACCTCGTCAGGTGCCCATTGTTCCATCATGGAAGTTAAACCATCATAAAGATTCAACAGACGATCCGCTAAGGCCACGCCAGGTTTTGTGGAATGCCTGCCG
>DKOD01000010.1 GCA_002469865.1 Alphaproteobacteria bacterium UBA7371
GGTGTTGAGTTGGTGTTGATGGATGGAAACGTGCTTCGTTTGGGTGGCCATGGGGCCCTAGATCAATCACATTTTGATCTTTTGGGCGTGATCAATGGCTCGGAGGGGCTGTTGGGTGTGGTCACGGAAGTTACCGTCCGTTTGTTGCCCAAGCCTGAGACTGCACGATCAGCCCTTTTGTCTTTTGCCAGCATTGAAGATGGTGGTGCCTGTGTGGCCAGTGTCATAGCAGCAGGGATCATCCCCGCGGGCATGGAGATGATGGACCGTCCGGCAATCAATGCAGCTGAAGATTATGTTCATGCAGGCTATCCAAGAGAAGCCGAAGCAATGTTGATCGTCGAATTGGACGGCACATCCGATGAGGTGGATTCACTTCTTCAGGAGGTGTCGCGGATCGCAAAGGAATGTGGTGCGACCAGTATTTCTGTTTCCGAGGATGAGGAAGAGCGCCAAAGGCATTGGGCAGGCCGAAAGAATGCCTTCCCTGCCGTGGGCCGGATTTCGCCCGATTATATTTGCATGGACGGCACCATTCCCCGCAAGCATCTGGCCCATGTTCTCAATGAAATGAACCGTCTTGCTGATCAACATGGGCTTGGTGTTGCCAACGTGTTCCATGCGGGTGATGGCAACCTCCATCCCTTAATTCTTTTCGATGCCAACAAGCCTGGAGACACCGAAAAGGCAGAGCAATTTGGCCGAGATATTTTGAAATTATGTGTGTCGGTGGGCGGTGTGCTCACCGGGGAGCATGGCGTGGGTATCGAGAAGCGCGATTTGATGCATGAGATGTTCACAGAGACCGACCTGAAGCAGCAACAGCGGGTAAAATGTGCTTTTGATCCCGATCAACGGCTAAATCCAGGCAAGGTCTTCCCCGTGCTGCATCGTTGTGCCGAATTGGGCCATATGCATGTCCATAAAGGCCAGCTTCCCCATCCCGACCTGCCAAGACTTTAAGGCCCAGGCATGACGCAATCTGAAATCATCAAGCCACGCAATGAGGATGAGATATTATCCATCGTCAATTGGGCATTGGATGAAGACCGTAAGATTGCGATCCAGGGAAATAACAGCCGCGCCTGGCTGGGGTTCCCCGAGCGATCAAAGCCTGACCGGATCATGCAGCTTGATCAGGTGGAAGGAGTGGTGGCCTATGAACCGGAAGAGCTGTTTGTGGCCGTGCGGCCTGGGACACCCTTGCAATTGGTCCAGCATCTTCTTCGCCAACAAGGACAAATGCTGGCCTTTGACCCACTGGACCTCGGCTTTTTCCAGGGTGTGGATGCAGTAGGCGGAAGCATTGGTGGCATGGTGGCGTCCGGTCTTGCTGGTTCCAGACGGCTCAAGGCTGGTTCTGTGCGCGACCACGTCTTGGGCTTTCGGGCTATTTCTGGTCGGGGGGAATTGTTCAAATCCGGTGGCAGGGTGGTAAAAAACGTCACTGGCTATGACTTGTCCAAATTGATGACCGGCAGCTTTGGGAGTTTGGCTGCTATGACCGAAGTGGTCCTAAAGACCTTGCCTCGGCCTCATGATGAAGCAAGTCTGTTTTTTGTTGTGCCCAATCTCGAAGAGGCAGCGGCCCTGACCAGGAAGGCTTGGAGGTCTCCTCTTGATGCATCTTGCTTTGGTTTCTTTCCAGCAAGCCTTGGATTGGTGTCCCACGCATCAGCAGGTTGGGTTGTGGCTGTGCGCATGGATGGCGCAGAAAACGCCCTAGAGGCGCGTACCCAGCGCATGGTCTCCTATCTTGGCCAAGATTACCAGCAGCGGACAGATGCGGCACAATCGGAATTGTTCTGGCAGGAATATGGCCATGGTCGTTGTTTTAAAGACGAACAAACTGTGATGCGCGTGACCCTTAAACCCAGCGATGCGGTTCAGTTTGATGGGCGTCTTCCTGGCCAACTCACCGCAATTTATGATTGGGCAGGGGGGCTGGCCTATGTCGCAGGCATGATGGATGTGGCAATGGCCAGACAACTTCGTGGGTTGTTTCATGATCTTGGCGCCTCATACCTGACCATCAAAGCACCTAAGGATGTTAAAGAACTATTGGACTGGCGAAGTCATCCGCATGAATCCGTCATGCAGCTGGAGGCGCGCATCAGGAATGCGTTTGACCCGAAAAATATTTTTTGTTCCGAACGTTACTTTTGAGGCCATGACATGCAAACCCGCTTTACTGAAGAGCAGTTAAAAGAACGTTCCATTCTTGAATCCGCGGATGTTTTGCGTCGCTGTGTGCATTGCGGCTTTTGCACGGCAACTTGCCCCACATTCCAAGTGTTGGGTGATGAGGCGGATTCACCCCGTGGACGCATCTGGATGATGCGGGACATGCTGGAAAAAGGCGGCGCGCCGGATAAGCAAATTGTGACCCATGTGGATCGTTGTTTATCCTGCCTTTCCTGTCGGACCACTTGCCCGTCCGGTGTGGATTATATGCGATTGGTGGATCATGCCCGCGCCCATATTCATGAGCATTACCAACGGCCCATGGCCGATAGGATGTTCCGCCAATTCGTGCTTTTTTTGTTGGTCCGCCCCAAATTGTTTCGCTTTGCCTTAAAAGCCGGGGGATGGGCCGCGCCATATTTCTCATGGCTGCCTGGGCGTTTTGGGGCGCTTATCGACCATGTGCCTGACCGAATTCCTGCCGCCCCGCCCCAAAAGGCGACTTACGCCCCCCATCATGAGCTGGCCACCCAACGTGTTGCCCTTCTTCATGGTTGTGCCACTGCGGCCTTGGGCGGCGAGATACATCATGCAACCATCCGCGTGCTTAACAGATTGGGTGTTGAGGTTGTGATGCCAAAGGAGACTGGTTGTTGCGGCGCCTTGCATCATCATGCCGGCGATGAGGCCCATGCACGCAAATTGGCGCGCAAAAATGTTGCCGCATGGCGTGCTGCGGGTGTTGATGCAGTGATCGTCAATGCATCAGGCTGTGGCACCACGGTGAAAGATTATGGGCATCTTCTGGCCGAGGATGGTGACGTTGAAGCGGCCGCTTGGGTCGGTGATCATTGCATGGAAATCACGGAATTTATGGATCAGCATGATGGCTGGGAGGCCCAGGCGCCGGAGGGAGAGCAGGTGGTGCATCATACCGCATGTTCCATGATGCATGGCCAGGGACTTGCCGGGGTTGGTGAGCGCGTGTTGCGCCGTGCAGGCTACCAGGTGCAAGGTATTAATGATGCCCATATCTGTTGTGGGTCTGCCGGTAGCTATTCGCTGTTCCAGCCCGAAATCTCAGGTAAGCTGAAGGAAAAGAAAGCGGCAAACATAATCCAGGCAGGTGGTACCGTCATGGCAAGTGCAAATCTTGGCTGCATGTCTCATTTGGCAAGCGCCCTGCCCATGCCCACGGCCCATAATATTGAGTTGGTTGATTGGGCCATGGGTGGCCCCATGCCACCATCCATCAAGGCCGCCAAAGCAAAATTCGCAAATCATTAAGATTTGTTCCAGTCGGCCCGGTGCGGATTGATGCTTCTAACCCGTCTAGAAAGCGTCCGGAATCACTTTGTGACAGCGCCATTTTGGCCTTATCTTCCCAATCCTGATGGTTGCATTCATGCAGGCAAAGCACCGCGCCAGCCACGTCATTGCCACCATCCACACCATCGGTATCAATAGCAAAGGCTGTTAATGAGCCAGGCAATGATCGCCTTTTCGCTTCAAGCATAATCTCAAGCACATATTCACGGTTGGGGCCGCCGATGCCATCGCCCAGCACCATGCTGGCCGCCTCACCGCCCGAGAGTATGGCCATGTTTGATGATGGTTGTTGTTGCAGAATATTAAGATGACGGGCGGCCATATCCCTTGGGCTTCCTTCTTCACAATCGCCGAGGTTGCAAATGGACCAATCATTGGCCCGCAAGGATTTTTCCACTGCGGCAAGCATGTTGATGGGGGTCGCAACAATTTTGTATTGATGTTCCCAGGTACTTTTGGTTGTTTTTTTGGCCTGTACTTTTGGTGCTGGGATGGAGAATTTCTGCAGCACGGGCAAAGGATTATCCCCGTCGCCTGGCCAACTGGGTCCAGAACCAATGATGGCGGGGTCATCGCCGGGGACATCGCTCAACACAAAGCTATGCACTGGTCCTTGGGCGTGGCCCAGCATGCCACCACCTTTGAATTGTGAATAGGCGCGGCGCACCACATTCAGTTCATGGATGTTGGCGCCTTGATGCATCAATTGGCGGGAAAGGGCGGCTTTTTCGAGCAAACTCATGCCGTCCACCGGCAGGCATGCCATGCTTGAGGCACCCCCAGACAGCAAAAACACCACCGGCAGGCCTTGGGGCAGATGTTGAAGATAGCTGCAAATGGCTTTGGCTGCCTCCATGCTTGATTGGTCAGGAATGGGATGGCTTGCCCCCAGACTTTGGATGCCATCAATATATTTTTCTTCCCCCTTGCGTGCCACCATAATACCCCCATGGCTGCAACCCAAATAGGCAACGGCCACCTGCATCATGTCAGGCGCTGCCTTGCCCAGGGCGATAAGGCCAACTTGCCTGCCGGAAAAAGCTTTCAGATGTTTGCTGAGGTATGATTTTGCATGGCAGGCTTGCAGAAATTCCGGCAGACGGCTTAGGAGAAATTCCCGATCACCATTTTCTTGAAACGACGTCATGGATTGCTTCCTCCTCAATGATACCACCAAATCAAGTCCCCTGATCCTTGTGGGCGATCATGCAGGCAAGAATATTCCTGCGCAATTGGATGGCCTTGGGCTTAGCCAGAGCGATTTGCAGGATCATATTGCTTATGACCCGGGTGTCGATGAGGCGGTGGCCGAATGGGGCGACAAGCTTGGTGCAAGTAGCCTTCGCGGGGTTTATTCGCGCCTTCTGGCAGATCTTAATCGAGCCGATAATGACCCAACTGTTGTGCCTGCCATCTCTGACCGGCGGGTTATTCCAGGAAATTTGGGTTTGTGCCCAACAAGTTTGGCTGAGCGGATTCAAGGCTTCCACCGTCCTTATCATGAGGCATTGGCAACATTGGTGAACAACGCCGTGGTCAGCCATGGCCGCGCCCGGTTGCTGTCCATTCACTCCTTCACGCCGGTATGGCGGGGCGTCATGCGTGATCTGGAGGTGGGGCTCTTGCATGCTGCGCCACCAGACTTTCTGGATATGTCCTACAACCTCTTGCGCCAAGCAGGATATAAGGTGGGCATCAATGAGCCATATGATGGCGCCCTTCCAGGTGATTGCATGGACCGCCATGGCCTGGGTAAACATCCCCACATGCTGATTGAGATACGCAATGATCTTTTGCAAAATGCTGATTGGCGGGCAGGCTTTTTGATATTGTTGAAAAAAATTGACGAACTTATGGAGGTTGATCATGACCAATGACTTAGATGTTCAGGCAAAGGCAGCGGCGTTTGATAGGATGGTCAAGCATTTTCGCGAACGCAGTGACGTTCAAAATATTGATGTCATGGAACTTGCTGGCTTTTGCCGAAATTGCTTGTCCCGTTGGTACCAAGAAGAAGAGAATCGTCTCGGCGGTCAGATGGACAAAGAAGAGGCTCGTCGTCGTGTTTACGGCATGGATTACGAAGAATGGAAATCCCACCATCAAAATTAATGTCACAAATTGGGATTAATCATCACATCAGGAGATGAACATGGAAGAAGCAGCAGGCCAGGCCGTTGCCAGTGGTGAATTGCGTCAAATTATTGAACGTATTGAGCGGCTTGAAGAGGAAAAACAGCAATTGGCTGCCGATATTCGTGAGGTTTACGCAGAAGCCAAGGGACGTGGTTTTGACACCAAAATCTTGCGTGCCTGCGTTCGTTTTCGGGCCAAGGATCCCCATGAGAGATCAGAGGAGCGCGAACTTTTGGATTTGTACCTGACAGCCCTGGGCGAACAGGCCCCATAAATTTCTTGCTCTTGGTCATGGGTTTGTAGCATATGTGGCAAATCTGACACGGTTGGGTGGAACAACTCCAAGATTTTGAAATAAGATCTTGTCGTGCTGGTTTTGCTTGGTTTGTTCGGCTATTTTATGATATCCCGAGTCCAAATTGGATTTCTTTAGTATTTTTTGGAGGCAAAAAAATGAATTTCCTCAGCAAAACCGTTCTTGCTGGTTCCGTACTTGGCCTTGCTGGCTGTGGTACTTTCACCGCCGAGCCATTCATGAACAGCACCGTTGAAGGTGATGACTTTAACGCGCATCTTGCACGTTTTTATCAGGAAGAAACAAAGGTCGCAGGCAAAGAAGTTAATTGGCCACTGGCTGGTGCCTATGCAGAAAAAGGCCGCATGGCTGCTGCAGGCAACACACCTGAGCCTTGGACTTCCGAGCAGTTTGATGGTCAGCACAATTACGTGACCAACAACGACAAGGCCGACATGATCGCCAAGATCGACGGTGCCCGTGCACAGCTGATGGACGCGCTTGCCTCCAACCGCGACTCCAACCCTGAAGCATGCGCCAAGGCCCAGGTTATGTTCGACCGTCACGTTGTTGACGAAGCTTACACCAAGAATGATGTGGAGCCAGCCGAGCATTACAAGATCTTTGAAGAAGCGCTCGCTGAATGTGGTGGCGCTGCTATTGCAGCCATTGATGCCTACACCATCTATTTTGGCTTCGACCGCTACAACCTCACCGACGCTGCCAAGCGTGTGATCAACAACGTCGCGGGCTTGACGAATGGTCGTGGTGTGAATGTTTACGGCTACACCGACACTGCTGGTCCTGCTTCATATAATGCGGGTCTTTCCAAGCGTCGTGCCGATTCTGTGGCCAAGGCTCTTCGTGACGCTGGCGTTCAGGTTGTCGCTGAAATTCCAGAAGGCGAAACCAACCTTGCCGTCGACACAGGTGATGGCGTTGCCGAACCACTCAACCGCCGCGCGATCGTCAAGTTCCGCTAATCGGTTTTTTAACAGTTTTGAAGAAAGCCCCGTTTTGGCGGGGCTTTTTTTTATGCCCAAGCCATCCATCTTAACCCCTAACGGATTGGTCATAAGGGGTTGGCAGCAATGAATGAAGAAAACAGGTTTGCCGGCAGGCTTCGCCGTTATGGTCAAGTAGGCGGGCGCGCGGCAGGATTTGGCCTGAGGGCAACAGGATCGCTTATCCGGGGCCGTGGTCTTGATAATGACGAATTGGCTGATCAATTGGTGGCCAGCCTTGGTGAGTTGCGCGGCCCATTGGTGAAGGTGGCGCAAATTCTCGCCACCATTCCTGATGCGGTGCCAGCACGTTTTCAAGATGCTTTTGCCAAATTGCAGGCCCATGCACCATCCATGGGCAAAAGATTTGTGGCCCGGCGCATGAAGGCCGAACTTGGTGAGGATTGGCAATCAAAATTTGCAAAATTCTCTGAGACATCAGGCTTTGCAGCATCCCTTGGCCAGGTTCATGAAGCGGAAACCCTGGATGGCGACAGGGTTGCGGTTAAATTGCAATATCCCGACATGGAATCGGCGGTGGAAGCAGATTTAAGCCAGCTGGATATCATTCTCGGGCTCATGCGTCGGTTTGATGGTGCCATTGATACCAGGGATATTCGGGAAGAATTGGCTGATCGTTTGCGCGAGGAGCTTGATTATGAGCGGGAGGCATCATTCATGGGTGCCTATCAACATATGTTGAAGGACTTGCCTGTTCGCGTTCCAAATGTGCATAGGCAATTATCAACGCGTCGCTTGTTGGTCATGGAATGGCTTGATGGCCAGAGGATTTTTGATGCCAAAGCTCCAGTCGATGAATTGGCCCGCGACCTTTTCAAAGCATGGTGGCACCCGCTTGTTGGATACGCCGTGATCCATGGGGATCCTCATCCGGGCAATTACACTTGGAATGAAGAACATGGCCTAAATCTGTTGGATTTTGGGTGTGTGCGGGTGTTTTCCCCTGAGTTTATTGAAGCGGTTATTAAGCTTTATGAAGGTATTCGTGACGAGGATCGGGACAAAAGGGCCTCGGCATATGCGGATTGGGGCTTTGTCAATTTAAGCCGTGAATTGATGGACACACTCGATATTTGGGCAGGGTTTATTTATGGCCCATTGCTGGATGATCGCCGTCGGATGATTGCTGAAGGGGTGGAGGCCGGCGCTTATGGGCGCGCCGAAGCCACGGAGGTCCATGCAAGATTGAAAAAGTTGGGGCCAGTAAAGCCCCCGAGGGAATTTGTTTTCATGGACCGTGCGGCAATATCCTTAGGTAGTGTTTTTATTCGCCTTGGAGCCCAGCAAAATTGGCATAGGTTGTTTGAAGAAGAACTTGAAGCATCAAGTCCCAAACAGCGCCGACAACGTCAGGAAGCCATACTTTCGAAGGTGTGACGGAAGAATTTACGCCTTGCCCTTGTTGCATCAGCATCATTTTGGGCATATTGCCCCTCATAGCGTAATTGGATGTTTTGAAGGGGGCAGCAAACATGTCTGAATATCAAGAAGGTTCCATGGATATTTCTGAACACCGCCGCACTTGGGCAGGCTTTGTAAAATTGACGCAAATTACCATTATTTCCGTGGTGGTATTGCTCGTATTGATGGCACTATTTTTGGTTTAACAATCGTTAGACCTGATTATATTTTGGAGGATAACTCATGCAGATAGCGGTCCCACGCGAGGTGCGTGATGGTGAAACACGGGTTGCGGCCACGCCCGATTCCGTGAAGCGCCTCGTCAAAGCCGGGCATCATGTGGTTGTGGAGACCAATGCGGGTCTTTTGGCATCCATGGATGACAAGGCTTATGAGGAGGCCGGCGCCAGCATCGCTGCTGACTTTAAGGCTTGTGTGAAGGGTGCGGATCTCGTGATCAAAATTAGACGCCCGGAAGCCACCGAAATCAAAGCGATGGCCAAGGGCACCACAATTTGTGCCATCATGGCCCCGTTCAATGATCGTGAGACCCTCGATGCGGCTGCCAAAGCCGGTTTGAATGTCTTTGGCATGGAATTTGTTCCTAGGATCAGCCGGGCCCAATCCATGGACATTCTCTCATCGCAATCAAACCTTGCGGGATACAA
>DKOD01000088.1 GCA_002469865.1 Alphaproteobacteria bacterium UBA7371
GCAACTGCTTGGGCGATATTTTTTTCATTCAGACCACCGGCAAGCATCCATGGTTTGCGGCCACGCCATTGGGCAATAGTTGGCCAATCGGCCAATTTGCCAGTGCCACCAGCAAGACCCGCTCCAGGCTTATGGTCAAACAGCAACATGTCAGCTACCTGGGCATGGGCCCGGGCTTCTGCCAAATCATTAATAGTTCCGATGCCGATGGCTTTCATCACGGGGCGCATGTTGGCGGAACGGATCTTGGCCACATCCTGGGGGCTTTCCTGACCATGGAGCTGCAACATGCCAAGCGGCGCCACATCAAGAATGTCTTGAATTTGTGTGGGTGACTGATTGGCAAAAAGCCCCACCGTCATGATGCCTTCAGGCACATGAGCGATAAGCTGTGCTGCTTGCTCGGCCGACACAAATCTTGGTGAGCCAGGCACAAAAACAAAGCCAATAAAGGCTGCACCAGCTTCCACCGCGCAGGCGACATCCTCAGGATTGGTAAGGCCGCAGATTTTGACGCCCACCAAATTGTTTGTGTTTTCTGGGGTCATTCAGCTGGGCAATTGCCGGCTTAAACGGCGGGCTTCCCGGCGGTGGTCGCTTTGCATGAACCACATCACCACGGACCCAAAAACCAGACCCAAAATAAAGGCCGCAAAAACAATCATGGCAAGATTTACTTCCAGATAGGCCGCCCCTGTTTCGCTAGGCCTGAACGGGTCCAAAAACAACCGCACATCGTGGCGGTTGGCCATGGCTAAGAGCAGCATCAATAGCGCAATGACGGCGATGATGGTCATTTTGATGATACGAAAGACAAACAACGGGGGTCCTCCTTAAGGGACTTAATCCTTAGGGTTGAGTCGCTCGCGGATTTCCTTGCCTGAGCGGAAGAAAGGGACAACCTTTTCCTGGACCGTCACGCTTTCGCCCGTGCGTGGGTTGCGGCCTTCACGGGCAGCCCGCACACGTGGGCTGAAGGTTCCAAAACCCCGAAGCTCTGCCCGGTCACCCCGGGCCACGGCGTCAGTGATTTCTTGAAAAAAGGTATCAATGATGAGTTCGATGTCCCGCTGAAACAGATGCGGGTTGCGAAGTGCAAGTTTTTTTACCAGTTCCGACCGGATCATGTTTCCATTCCCCCAAATGGTCCGTGACCTCATTATCCATATCTTGGCTTGTGTGAAGCTCCTGGTCAAGCAAAAGGGCGAGCCGATGGCCCGCCCTTGGTAACATTTTTATTGGTTTTTTCTTCCCTGCAGCCGGGATTAGGACGACTTTTCCTCTTCCTCTTCCTCATCCTTACCCAGTGCCGCTCCAAGGATATCACCAAGCGACGCGCCGGAATCGGTGGAGCCGTATTGGGCCACGGCTTCTTTCTCTTCGGCAATCTCGAGCGCCTTGATGGACAAGCTCACCGAGCGGCCATTTTTATCCAAGCTCATCAGGCGTGCATCCACACGGTCGCCTTGCGAGAAACGCTCTGGGCGCTGTTCGGCACGATCACGGGAGAGGTCTGCACGGCGGATAAATCCTTCGATGCCGTCATTGACGGCGACCCGAAGGCCACCATCGGTTACCTCGAGAACAGAACAGGTCACGGTGGCACCCTTCTTCAGGCCGTCCATGCCAGCCTTGAATGGGTCCTCGCTAAGCTGTTTGATGCCGAGGCTGATACGTTCTTTTTCGATATCCACGTCAAGAACCTTGGCGCGCACCACGGAACCTTTATGGTAATCGCCGATGGCTTCCTCGCCGGCCTTGTCCCAGGCAATATCGCTGAGATGAACCATGCCATCAACATCACCTTCAAGGCCAATAAACAGACCAAATTCAGTGATGTTGCGAACTTCACCCTCGATTTCCGTGCCCACGGGGTATTTGGCAGCAAAGGAATCCCAAGGGTTATCCATGACCTGCTTGAGGCCTAAGGAAATACGACGCTTCTCGGCATCCACTTCCAGGATCATCACATCGACTTCCTGGCTGGTGGAAACGATCTTGCCAGGATGAACGTTTTTCTTGGTCCATGACATTTCGGAAACATGCACGAGGCCTTCAATGCCTGGTTCCAGTTCCACAAATGCACCATAATCGGTGATGTTGGTGACACGCCCAGAAAACTTGCCTTCCAATGGGTAGCGTTGTTCCACACCTTCCCAAGGGTCTGATTGCAGCTGCTTCATGCCAAGGCTGATGCGCTGGGTATCCTGGTTCACGCGGATCACCTGAACCTTCACGGACTGTCCGATCTGCACCACCTCGGATGGGTGGTTGACACGGTGCCAGGCCATGTCGGTGACGTGAAGAAGACCATCCACACCGCCAAGGTCCACAAACGCACCATAATCGGTGATGTTCTTGACCACACCATCGCGCACATCGCCCTCGGAAAGGGTGTCGATAAGCTCTTGGCGCTGCTCGGCACGGGCCTCTTCCAACACGGCCCGGCGGGAGACAACGATGTTGCCACGGCGGCGGTCCATTTTGAGGATCTGAAAAGGCTGACCTGTATGCATCAAAGGGGTCACATCGCGCACCGGACGAACATCGACCTGGGAACCAGGAAGGAAGGCCACGGCGCCGGAAAGATCAACGGTGAATCCGCCTTTCACACGGCCAAAGATATTACCCTGGACACGCTCGCCGGCCTCAAAGGCCTTTTCAAGTTTGTCCCAAGCTTCTTCGCGGCGGGCTTTTTCGCGCGACAGAACAGCTTCATGACGGGCATTTTCGAAACGATCAAGGAAGACCTCGACCACGTCGCCGACGGCAAGTTCTTTTTCTGCAAGATCGGCGGCAAATTCTTTCATGTCGATGCGGCCCTCGGTCTTGGAGCCGATATCAATCACCGCTTGGTCATTTTCAATCGCGATGATGGTGCCTTTGACAACACTCCCTTCATAAAGGGAGGAATCTTCAAAGGATTGGTTGAGGAGGGCTTCAAATTCCTCCATGGTTGGGTTGGTTGTGGTCATTAAATCTCCAAAGTTCATTATCAATTTTGCTGGCCAATCGGTTGGATCCGATGGTCTTGGGTTCCTGCTTCAACGAGGACTTATGTTATCGCATCAGGGGTTCACACCCCTAAATTTCTGCTTTGGTCATGCAAAGACACATGCCGCAATGCTTGCGCGACGGCCTCGTCTATACTCAAGTGGGTGGTATCGAGCAAGATGGCGTCAGCAACTTGGCGTAATGGAGCGGTCGAACGGTTCATGTCGCGTTCATCCCGTGCAGTGATATCCTTGAGAACGTCATCGAGGGTGAGGTCGGGCCTGTCACGCATAGCATCGGCATGACGACGTCTTGCCCGTTCGGTCAAATCTGCGGTCACATAGAATTTCACGGACGCATGGGGCAGCACCACCGAAGCAATATCTCTGCCATCCAGAATGGCGCCAGGGGCTCTTGCGGCAAAGTCGCGCTGCAAGCTCAGCAGGCCATTGCGTATCTTGGGATGGACTGCAACTTTCGAGGCAAGCATGCCCACTTGGTGGGCCCCCAACCTATCGGGGTCCAGGTGATCCAAGTCGATGGATGGCAGCATGCTGAGAACATCATCTTCCCGGTCACAATCCAACCCTGCTTGCTGGGTTGCTTGGCCCAAGGCGCGGTAAAGTAGGCCTGTGTCCAGGTAATGGAGCCCAAGTTTGTCGCCAAGACGTCGGCCCACGGTGCCTTTGCCTGAGGCGGCGGGGCCATCCATGGCGATGGTCAGGATCATGTGCTTACCTGGGCCCCAAGGCGGCCCATTAACTTTGCAAAGCCCGGGAAACTTGTTTCTGCCGTGCGCATGTCATCTATGGTCACGGCTTGTTGTGCGGTCATGCCAAGCACAAAGAAGCTCATGGCCATGCGGTGGTCCAGGTGGGTGTCGACGGTCAAGCCGCCCACCACATCGCCACCGGTGACACACAGATCATCTCCCTCGATGCGCGCATGCACCCCCGCCTGGACAAAATGGTCATGCACAATCTGCAGCCTGTCCGATTCCTTGACCCGCAATTCTTCCAGGCCCCGCATGACCGTCTCTCCTTGGGCATGGGCGGCGGCCACGGCGAGGATGGGGTATTCATCAATCATGCTTGGTGCCCGAGAGGCGGGCACCTCAATGGCGTGAAGTTCGCTGTGGCGCACCCGCAGATTGGCGATGCGTTCACCTTCTAAACGCTCGGATTCAATGGTGATGTTGGCACCCATTTCCAAAAGGGTGGTGATGAGGCCTGTCCGGTGTGGGTTCATCATGACGTTATGGATGATGATGTCGCTGCCTGGCACCAACAAGGCGGCGACCATGGGGAAGGCTGCTGAAGATGGGTCCGCTGGGATGGTCCAATCTCGCGCTTTGGGTTGCTGGGGCCCCAACAGGGACACCATGGGACGGTCTTCATGGGTGCCATATTCCAGCACCACGCCAGCACCTTCCAGCATTTTTTCCGTATGGTCCCGGGTCGGTGCTTTTTCAATGACCGTGGTGCGGCCCATGACATTCAACGCAGCCAAAAGGATGGCCGATTTAACTTGGGCCGATGCAACGTCGAGGTCATGGGTGAGCGCCAAGCCCTCATGGGTGCCTTGGAGCGCCAAAGGCATGCGGCCGTTTTGGCGGGCCATATGGGTGGCACCCATTCGTGATAGCGGGCCAAGAACCCGGCCCATGGGGCGGCTCTGCAAAGATGCGTCGCCAGCAAAAATAGCCGTGATGGGGCTAGAGGCGATGAGGCCCATGGTGAGGCGTGATCCTGTGCCGGCATTGCCAAAATCAAGCACATGGTCTGGTTGTTGAAGATTGCCGATGCCCAGGCCAGTGACCAACCAATCATCTCCATCGGGCTGGATGTCAGCGCCTAAGGCCACCATAGCATTCCTGGTGGCCGCAACATCCTCAGCATCAAGTGCTTGGCAAATTCGGCTTTGTCCAAGTGCTAAAGTGGCAAGCATAAAGGAACGATGGGACATTGATTTGTCCGACGGAACATCCACATCGCCTATTAATGGGTTGGACCCGTGAATGCGAACAGGCATGGCACCCGATGGTTGGGCCGTCATGATTTTACCCTCTGTAAACATCTTAAAAGCAATGAAGATCGACTGCTTGCTTGCGCATCCTTTTGACAGTTTGATAGCCACGTGGCAAATGCGCGCCTCGCCCTTAGCGACAAGGCGGCAAAGATTGTTTATTGGTGGACCTGCCCGGCCACTATTTATTTGGAGACACCACATGGCGAAGCCCGAATGGGGAACAAAGCGCGCATGCCCGGAATGCGGCGCAAAGTTTTACGACTTCCAGAAGGGAAACCCCCTTACTTGTCCTGCTTGCGGGGCAGGTTTTAACCCGGAATTGCTTCTTCGGTCACGTCGCTCACGTATTGCCGAGATTGAAGAAGAAGAGGTGGATGATGAGGATGTTGTGGCCACCCCAAAGGATGAAGATGACGAAGAAGAGCCAAGTGACATCAAGGAAATTAGTGCAGAAGACGCCATTATCCCTGTTGTTAGCGGTGACGATGATGATGATGACGATGATGACGGTGACATCAATGTAACCGAAGGCGATGATGATCTTGATGACGAAGATGTCTTGCTTGATGACGATGAAGAAGACATTGATGTGGACGTTGACATTGACGTTGATGATGGTGACGAAGTCGTCATTGAGAAGTAATGTGCTGATCTTGCCAAATCCGGATTGAAAAGTGTATCAAACCGGCTCTGGATTGGGGCCATAGCTCAGTTGGGAGAGCGCTTGCATGGCATGC
>DKOD01000033.1 GCA_002469865.1 Alphaproteobacteria bacterium UBA7371
ATAACCATGGCAGCACCGGGCATAATGCCAGCCCCAAGGCATCGGTCAAACTCATGAATGCCAGTAACCAGCCGTTCATGTTGTGGTCGCGCTGGGCTCAAAGGCGTGGGAGGTGGGGTGGTTAAGCTGGCGGCCTTTTTGGGGCTCTTTGTTTGGGCAACAAATTGGTCCCAGCCACCGCATGATGGGCATTGACCCGTCCATTGGCTCTGTTGATGGCCACAATCACTGCACACATATAACGTTCGATCTTTGGCCAATCTTAATTCTTGCCCCCAGGAATGGTGATGGGACCCTCCGCACGGCCGTGAACAAATTGGTCCACATATTCATTACCACTTTCACGAACGAGTTTGGCTGGCCCACGCCAAATAATCTGTCCTTGCTGCAGCATGGCAATGTCGTCGCCAATGCGTTGTGCAGAGGCCATGTCATGGGTGATGGTTACTGCGGTGGCCCCGAGCCTATCAACACAATCCCTGATCAGTCGGTTGATGACATCGGACATGATGGGATCAAGACCTGTTGTTGGTTCGTCAAAAAAGATGATGTCAGGGTCATTAGAAATAGCGCGTGCCAAACCCACACGCTTTTGCATTCCGCCTGATAATTCCACGGGATAAAGATCGGCCACATCGGCAGATAGGCCCACATCTTGGAGTTTTTTGACGGCATGCCCATGGGCGTCAGATCGGGTTAAACCATGGCCCTGGGTCAAGGAAAAAGAAATATTTTCCCAGACGCGCAAAGAGTCAAAGAGCGCACCGCCCTGAAACAGCATGCCAAATTTGGGTCCTTGCCGACGATGGATGGCGATATTCGTTACATCCTGGCCATCAACCAACACGTTGCCGCTATCGGGCCGGATCAAATTCATGATGCATTTGAGCAAAACGGATTTGCCAGTGCCCGAACCACCAATCACCACCAGGGAATGACCTTTTTCAATTTCCAGATCCAAATCCTGGAGGATCACCTTACCGGAAAACGCTTTGCTCAATTTGTTCAATGAGATCATGTTGCTCATGATGAGAAAAAGACCTCCGTGAGCATGTAATTGGCTGCAAGGATCAGCACACATGAAAGCACAACTGCATGGGTGGTGGCTTTGCCGACGCCCTGGGCGCCGCGGTCTGAGTTAAATCCTTGATAGCAACCAACGGCGGCAATGATAAACCCAAAGACGCCAGCTTTCACCAAACCTGAAACGACATCACCAACTTCCAAAAAGTCGATGGTGTTGTGAAGGTAGGTGGAGGAGTCAAAACCAAGCCGTCCAGTGCCAACAAGGTAGCCGCCCCAAACCCCAATGACATCAGCCACCAGCACAAGCAGGGGCATGGACAGGGTGGCCGCCATCAGTCTTGGAAATACCAGGTAACGAAGAGGGTCGGTTTGCAAGGTGGTCAATGCATCAATCTGTTCAGAGACCTTCATGGTGCCAATTTCCGCAGCAATGGCGGCGGCAACACGGCCTGCCACCATTAGGCCACCCAGCACGGGTCCTAATTCCCGGGTGATCCCAAGCACCACAATAGAAGCGACGATGCCTTCAGCATTAAAACGTGACCCGCCGATATAAATCTGAAGGGCCAAAACGGCACCGGTAAAAAGAGCGGTTAGCCCAATAACGGGCAAAGACAGATAGCCAATTCGGACAAGTTGATCGAGAAACACACGCCAATAAAAAGGCCCACCAAAACCACGCAGCAAGGCTTGGCCGACAAACATAAAAAAACGACCAATCATTGCCATGAATGAGAGGCTTCCAGCGCCAATTTGTCCGGGCAAATTCAAAAGAACCATGGGCTTAACCTTTTTGAAATCATAGGCATCTTTGACCACGAAATTGGCTGCCTAGGCCAGTGAGAAGTTCATAGGAAATCGTCCCTGCTACCTTCGCCAAGCTTGCCAAATCTTCGGGGGAATAAATCAAATCAATCCATTGACCCTCTTCAAATGTGGCATTGTGCACGCCCACCACGCAGCTATCCATGGAGATACGGCCCAAAAATGATAGCTCCAAACCTTGGCTGGTTTTGTAAGATTGGTTGGACAAATGCCTTGGCAATCCGTCGGCATAACCAATGCCAAGAACATAGGCGGCAAGGGGGCCTTCGGCGGTGAATGTGGCGCCATACCCAACATGATCATCTTTGTTTAAGTTGTTTTTCTGCAAAATTTTTGCAGATAGGGTCATGACAGGTTTCACCCCATCAAAGGCAACTCCTCCATAAAGGCCAATGCCAGGCCTGGTGAGGTCATAATGGCTTGTGGGGTGATGGATAATGCCTTCACTATTGGCGAGGCTTGCCCGCTCAGGAGCCATGTTTTCAACAACTTCTTGAAATTGAACAATTTGTTTTTGGGTCACCAGATCATCTTCATCGGCACATGAAAGATGTGACATGACCATATGCGGGTTTTTGGGGATCATGTGCCAATCCTTGGACAAAAACCCCAAACGCTTCATGGCGGTGTCGAGATGATAGGCCACGGGACCTTGATGGCTGGATAGGGCCAACAGATCCCTGTGGTTATTGACCACGGGCACCATTTTTTTGTCAGCCAGCATGTCACCATCAAGAAGAGATGCGCCATTTAATACATAAACACGGCCATTTTGGGGGAGAAGTGATGCCACTTGGGCATATTCCGATGGCTGGGCCACAAAAAAATCTTCCACACCCACATCAACCAGCGCTGGGATAATTTGCTGGGCACCTGTTCCATAGGCATTTGCTTTCACAACAGCGGCGGTCTCACCCTTTGATAAATGGTCTAGGTTGATAAAATTATCGACGATATGCTGGCGGTTTATGGAGAGTAGGGCATGGCTGGTCATCAGCCTTCCCATCCACCATTTGATTGGTGCGCAAGGTTTCCAAAGCGGGTAAAATCACCGTTAAAGTGCAGTTTTACTGTTCCGATGGGCCCGTGGCGTTGCTTGCCGATGATGAGCTCCGCCATGCCATATACTTCGTCCATCTTTTGCTTCCATTGTTCATGTTCAACAGTGCCTTCGCGAGGTTCGGTACGGCCGACATAATATTCCTCCCGGAACACGAACATCACCACATCAGCATCTTGTTCGATAGATCCTGATTCACGAAGGTCAGAAAGCTGGGGTCTTTTATCTTCCCGTTGTTCGACGGCGCGGGATAATTGTGACAGCGCCACCACAGGCACTGAGAGCTCTTTGGCCAAGGCCTTCAGGCCCTGGGTGATTTCGCTTAATTCTTGCACCCGGTTGTCACCAGAACGGCTGCTGGGGGGGCGCAGCAATTGTAGGTAATCGACCACCACCAATTGAATATTATGCTGACGTTTGAGTTTCCGGCAACGCGCGGCCAGTGTTGAAATGGGCAGTGCTGGCGTGTCGTCGACATAAAGCTCTACTTCCTCCAGACGACGGGCCACATCGGCAAGGCGAACCATTTCTTCTTTATTGATCATGCCCCGACGGATCTGGCTGGAATTGATTTCAGATTGTTCTGACAAAATTCGTGCGGCGAGCTGTTCTGCAGACATCTCCAATGAAAAAAATGCCACTGGCCCACCATCGATAATCTTTTCTTTTCCTGAAGCGGTTTTGGCCTTTCGGTGGTTGTTGGCCACGTTAAAGGCAATGGTCGTGGCCAATGCCGTTTTGCCCATGGATGGACGCCCGGCAAGGATCAAAAGATCCGAGGGGTGCAAGCCGCCAAGTTTGGCGTCGAGGTCCCTTAAGCCTGTGGATAGGCCAGCCAAACCGCCATCTCGTTGGAAAGCCGCCTCAGCATGCTCAATGGCCATCCGCATCGCTTCTTCAAAAGTAACGGCACCACCTTCATAGCGACCGCGTTCGGCCATTTTGTATAAGGAAGATTCTGCATCGGTGATTAAGTTTTCCGATGACACCCCATGGTCCAGGCGTGCACGTTCAGAGATATCTCCGCCCAAGCGTACCAATTCCCGACGGATGGCCAGGTCGTGAACAACCTTGGCATAATGGGGTGCTTGGGAAACAGAGACCACCTCAGTGGCCAGCTCTGCCAGAAATATATCAATATTATCGAATTCCGCAAAATTCTCATCTGCTTTTAAGCTATGGGAAAGGGTGATCGCATTCACAACCGCGCCACGAGGTATGCGCTCGCAGGCCACAGCATAGATGGCTGCAAACCTCGGGTCGGCAAAATGTTCCTCCATGAGGAAGCTGTTCAAATTATCGAAAATATTGTTGTTGGTAAGCAGGGCGCTAATGACAGCCCGCTCCGCACGCAAATTCACGGTGCTCTGATCGTTCATGAACTACCCCTCATTAAGCAAATGCATCATGTCACCGCTCACCATAAGGGCGCAAGAAAAAGCAAGCAATTTGGTGCAGGAAATACAAACAACCTCGGCCATTTGGCCGAGGTCGTTATTTTTGAATGTGGGCTAGCGCCAAAAATGAAGATCAATCGTCGGAGGGACCATCCTCATCTTTGTAAGCGTTTTCGGCCATGTCGCGGGCCAATTCATCGGCCTCGTCTTCCCGTTGACGGCGGGCCTCTTCAACCACATCAACGCCTTGGGCCTGCAATTCGGCTTCTTCCTCGGAACGAGCCACATTGACCACAACCTGGGCAGTTACCTCGCCATGGAGACGAACAATAATCTTGTGAAGCCCAAGCGTTTTGATGGGTTGGTTCAATTCCACCTGCGAACGACCAATGCGTTGGCCACCCTCAGTTACCATATCAGCGATATCGCGTGTGCTCACGGAACCATAAAGCAGGCCACTTTCTGAAGCAGAGCGGATTGCAGCGTACCGGCGATCGTCGATCAACAGCTTAATGGCATCTGCGTCAGCTTTTTCTGCGGCATTGCGTGCGATGATGTCTTCCCGTTCGCGTTCAAAACGTTCACGATTGGCATCCGTGGCACGAAGAGCTTTGCCTTTGGGCAACAAAAAGTTGCGGGCAAAACCAGGACGCACCCGAACGACGTCACCGATGGATCCCAACTTTTCCACACGCTCAAGGAGAATAACTTCCATGATCAATCCCCTCACTTCACAACATAAGGCAGCAGGCCGATATAACGGGCCCGCTTGATGGCACGAGCGAGTTCACGCTGTTTTTGTGCGGACACGGCCGTGATGCGGCTTGGCACAATTTTGCCACGCTCTGACAAAAAGCGTTGCAAAAGTTTTGTATCCTTATAGTCAATTTTGGGCGCATCAGCGCTTGCAAATGGGCAAGATTTGCGGCGGCGAACAAATGCCCTGCGTTGTTGACGTTCTTCGCTCATTATTCAGACTCCTCATGAGAGGTGTTGCCACGTGCTTCACTGCGATCGTCATGCTCATCGCGACGTGGGCGGCGACGGTCACCACCACGATTTTGAAGGATAACAGACGGACCTTCATCATGATCTTCAACGCGGACGGTTAAGTGACGAACAACATCTTCATCAAGGCCCATCAGACGCTCCATCTCGTGAAGTGCTGGGGCAGGCGCTGCGATGTTCATCAACAGATAATGACCCTTGCGGTATTTGCGGATGGGGTAAGCAAAGGACTTCAGGCCCCAATATTCTGACTTGCGAACCTCGCCACCATGTTCGGTGAGAATGTCAGCATATTTTTGGCCGATTGCCTCGGCCTGCCCAGAACTAAGGTCCTGGCGTGCTATGAGCACGTGTTCGTATAGTCTCATCTTTTCCTCCTGGTTCAGGCGCCGAGCAAATTCGGGGCCACCCACGACCAATTCGTGAGTATGGTTGACCGGACAAGGGCGCTTCCTTAACCAGAATTGGTGCGGTTTTGCAAGCGATGGCCGCTGATTCATTAATGTGACGCAACCGGAGGTGCCAAATATGGTTCGACCCGCAATGTTATTTCCTGGCCAAGGCAGCCATTCTGTGGGCATGGGCAGGGATCTGGCGCTGGAATCTTCGGCTGCTCGGGAGGTGTTTCAGCAGGTGGATGATGCCCTGGGCTTCTCCCTTTCCAAGCTCATGTGGGACGGTCCTGAAGAAAAGTTGGTGCTTACCGAACATGCGCAACCTGCAATCATGGCATGTTCCATGGCAGTCTTGGCAATGTTGCGCGAGGAATTGGGCGCTGATCCGGTTGATCAGGCCCATATTCTGTTGGGCCACTCCCTTGGTGAGTATTCGGCGTATTGTGCGTCAGGTTCTTTGGACATTGCCAAAACAGCCCTGTTGCTCCAGACCCGTGGGCAAGCCATGCAGGTTGCTGTGGCGCCCGATCAAGGTGCCATGGCAGCCATTCTTGGCCTTGACACAGCATTGATTGAGCAAGCCTGCATCGAAGCCTCATCATCAGGTGTTGTGGTTTTGGCCAACGATAATGTTGAGGGGCAAGCCGTTATTTCTGGTGCGCGTGCCGCAGTTGAAGAGGCCTCAGAAATTCTTTCTCAAAAAGGTGCCAAAAGGGTGGTTCCGCTCAATGTAAGTGCACCATTTCATTCCCCATTAATGCAGCATGCCACGGGGGTGATGGCAAAGGCTTTGGAACAATCCAACTTTTTGGATCCCAAAAGACCGGTTCTGTGCAACGTGGATGTTGTTTCCGTTACGGATCGGGCCATGGCCGTTGATTGCCTGACCCGCCAG
>DKOD01000061.1 GCA_002469865.1 Alphaproteobacteria bacterium UBA7371
CGAGCGAAATTAAAAAAGGCGATGTTTTGGCAACTGCGCGGATTGCGGGCATCATGGCGGCCAAAAAATGTGGTGATTTGATACCTCTATGCCACCCCTTAAGCCTCGAGCATGTCAGCATCGAATTTGCATATCTTAGCGATCATGAGATTGAGGTAACCTGCCAGGCGTCATTAACGGCCAAGACTGGTGTTGAGATGGAAGCATTATGCGGCGCTTCTGTGGCGGCCATGACCATTTACGACATGTGCAAGGCCATCGACAGGGCCATGGTTGTCGATCAACTGCGTATCACCCATAAATCTGGCGGGAAAAGCGGTGTCTTTGAGCAAGACTGATCAAAGGTTAAGCGTGGATGAGGCCCGCCAAGCCATCCTCGACAACCTCAACCCAGTTGCAGGCCATGAGACAATTACCCTTGATGAGGCCATTTGCGGCCGTGTGGCGGCCATGCCCGTCCATGCCATAAGCAACATTCCAAGACATGACCTATCGGCCATGGATGGGTTTGCCTTGGCCCATAACGACCTGCCGTTGGTCGACCAATTTGATGTTATTGGCGAGAGCGCTGCGGGCAAACCATTTCCCGGCAGCGTCACAAAGGGCCAAGCGGTGCGTATTTTTACAGGCGCTATTTTGCCTGAGGGCACCGACACAGTGGTCATCCAGGAAGATTGCGATCTTTGCCAAGCACAAATGTCCATCAAAAAAGAAGCTTGGCCCAGCATGGGTCATTGCGTGCGTAAAACTGGTTTGGACGTGGCCAAGCAAGAAGTAATTGTTGCGGCTGGAACCCGTCTTGGGCCCGGACATTTGGCACTTTGTTTGGCCGCAAGCCAAACCAGCCTCGAGGTATGGGCGCGACCAAAAATAACTATTTATGCAAGTGGTGATGAATTGCAGCATCCCGGTAAAGATTTGCCCTATGGTCATATCTACGACAGCACCAGCCTGCCATTAATGACCATGGCCCGTCATTGGGGTTGCTTGGCAAGTAATGGGCCAATCATGCGGGACAACCCCGCTGATATTGCTGCAAAGATTAAAAATGCATCGGGAAGTGATTTGCTGATCACCATTGGCGGTGCTTCGGTGGGTGATCATGATCATATGCATGACGTGCTGCTTAAGCTTGGCTACCAACCCACCTTTTGGAAAATCAACATGCGGCCAGGCAAGCCTTTGATGTTTGCCACGCATCAAACACTGCCCCCCATCCTTGCCCTGCCCGGCAATCCCGTGTCCGCTCTTGTCTGTGCCATGTTGTTTCTGCGTTCGGCCATCGACAAAATTGGTGGTGTCGGGCAGCCATACCAGCCAATATTTTTTGACGGTATCTTAGCCCATGACCTACCTGCAGGATCCCCACGAGAAGATTACATGAGGGCCATCATGCAACCTTCAGAACTTGGCATTGAGATCATTCCTTTTGCGACCCAAGATTCCTCCATGCTCAACATATTTGCTAAAAGCACTTGTTTGCTTGTGCGTCCGGCTGGGGATCCCCCGTGCCTTGCTGGAGAACGGGTGAAATTTCTTCCCATCGTGTGAATTGGGCCGGGGCCACACTTGTGGTTACAATGTTTGTCATCCCCCATATTTTGTGTTAGAACAAACCAGAAACATTTCTGGTTTATGGGGTGCCCATGCTTACCGAAAAGCAACAAAACCTACTTACCTATATTGAGGCGTTTCTCGCAGAACAGGGACGCCCACCTTCTTTTGAGCAAATGATGGCCGCCATGGGGCTTAAATCAAAAAGCAACATTCATCGCTTGATTGGTGCCCTAGAAGAGCGTGGTTATATCAAGCGCTTGCCCAATAAAGCTCGGGCTTTGGAGGTTTTGAAATCCTCAATTCCCCAAAACCCGGGGGCGGCAAATTTGCATATGGCAGAAACCTCTGAAGTTGTCCCCCTTCCTCTTGTCGGCCGCATTGCCGCTGGTTTTCCTGCCGAAGCCATCGCAAACCCAGAGCGTCATGTCAGTATCCCACTGGAATTGCTGCCTGATTCGGGAAACAACAGCTTTGTGTTGGAGGTTACAGGTGACTCGATGATTGATGCTGGAATCTTTGACGGGGATTATGCCGTGATCAAGGAAGATAGTGAGCCTCGTAACGGCGATATTGTGGTGGCGCTTATTGACATGGCAGAGACGACTTTAAAGCGTTTGCGCCGCCGTGGTCAGTCAATTGCCCTTGAACCTGCCAATGATATGTTTGAGACAAGAATTTATGGTCCAGGCCGCGTGACCATTCAAGGGAAATTGGTGGCGCTTATAAGGCGCTACCAATAAAACCTTCTCCATAAACCGCCACATTGACAGCCAGCCACCCAAGGACCATCACAGGCCCAATTTGGGTCAGCTCCCCTTTGCCAAAAGGATAATTTTCATGGATGTCATCACACGCTTTGCCCCATCACCCACGGGAATTCTTCATATAGGCAACGCCCGTACCGGTCTGTTTAATTGGCTTTATGCACGGGCAAATGGGGGCAAATTCTTATTGCGCATTGAAGACACCGACAAAGCCCGATCCACCCATGAGGCCATTCAAGCCATCCATGATGGTCTTTCTTGGTTGGGTATTGATCATGATGACGAGATTGTCATGCAATCACAGCGGGCCGATCGCCATCGCCAAGTGGCACTTCAATTATTGGCTGAAGGCAAGGCATATCATTGTTATTGCAGCCCCCAAGAATTGGAAGAAATGAAAGAAGCTGCACGCGCGCGGAACGAACCAGCTATTTATGATGGAAGATGGCGGGACCGCAGCGCTGATGAGGCCCCTTCGGATGTGCTTCCGGTTGTTCGTTTTAAAGCACCCCGTGATGGTGAAACAATTATTGATGATCAAGTTCAAGGAAAGGTACGCATCCCAAATAACAGCCTTGATGACATGGTAATGTTGCGGGCCGATGGAAGCCCCACCTACATGTTGTCCGTGGTCGTTGATGACCATGACATGGGCGTGAACACAATCATACGTGGTGATGACCACTTGATTAATGCCGCAAGACAAAGCCAATTAATTTTGGCCCTTGGTTGGCCATTACCACGCTATGCTCATATTCCGTTAATTCATGGCCCCGATGGAAAAAAACTTTCCAAACGACATGGCTCACAAGGCGTCATGGAATATGCCAAAATGGGTTATGTTCCCGATGCAATGAACAATTATTTGGCCAGGCTGGGCTGGTCTTTTGGTGATGAAGAAATCTTTACCAAAGAGGAAGCCGCCCAGCATTTTTCCTTTGCTGGTATCAATAAGGCTCCTGCACGCCTAGATTTTGACAAGCTGAACCATGTTAATCAGCAACATTTGATGCGCATGCCGGCTGAAAAATTTGTTGCACTTTATGAGGTCCACCGCCAAACCGAAGGCATGCCCAGCTTGGATGAAGAACAGCGCCATAGGCTCATGTTTTCGCACCAGGCAATTGCTGAACGAATATCCAAAATCACCGAGGTTACCCATCAAGCATCCTATATGTTTACCCAAAGCGTGGATGTGGAAAATGACGAGCTCCAAGGTTTGATCAATCGCGATGCTTTCCCTGCCATTGCAAATTTGGCCGATCATATGTCCAGCATAATACCATTTGATGAGCCGAACATCATGGCTGAAGCTAAGAAAGTTATGACAGACCACGACCTCAAGCTTGGAAAGGTGGGTCCGACCTTGCGTGTGCTGCTAACAGGGCAAAAAACATCGCCAAGCATATTTCAGGTGATTGCTTGTTTGGGGGCGGATATAACAGCATCACGACTTAAACTTGGACTCGCCAAGCTGTCTTCGCTCGCGTAAATGGTTGCGGCATGTGGAAAGCCTGCGTAAACCACACAAAGTCCTTTGGCCTTAATGTGAATTAGCCATGACCAAAAATTAGAGGTGTTAAAATGAGCGACAAAAAAGCAATTCTCCATCTAGAAGGCAAGCAAGCAGAATTTCCTATCCTTGAGGGGAGCGTTGGCCCGTCGGTTATTGATATACGCAGTCTTTATGCACAAACCGGGATGTTCACTTATGACCCTGGCTTTACGTCCACCGGCAGTTGTGAATCCGCCATCACCTATATTGATGGGGATAAAGGTGAATTGCTTTATCGGGGGTACCCGATTGATCAATTGGCCGAAAAAAGCAGTTTCATGGAAGTTTGCTATTTGCTTCTTTATGGAAACCTGCCGAACAAGCAAGAGATGGATGAATTTAACCATGGCGTGACCTACCACACGATGGTTCATGAGCAATTGACCAACTTCTATAAAGGCTTTCGTCGGGACGCCCACCCCATGGCCATTCTTGTTGGTGTCGCCGGTGCTTTGTCTGCTTTTTATCATGATTCCTTGGATATTAATGACCCTGAGCAGCGGCGTATTGCTGGGTTTCGGATGATTGCGAAGATGCCAACAATTGCGGCTTACGCCTACAAATATTCAATAGGCCAGCCATTCATTTATCCCCGCAATGATTTGGGGTATGTCGAAAATTTCCTGCGCATGTGTTTTGCGGTTCCTTGCGAGGATTATAAGGTTGACCCCGTCGTTGTTCGCGCCATGGACCGGATCATGACCTTGCATGCAGACCACGAGCAAAATGCTTCAACCTCCACCGTGCGCCTTGCAAGTTCCTCTGGGGCCAACCCATTTGCGGCCATTGCCACGGGTATTGCTTGCCTATGGGGCCCCGCCCATGGTGGTGCCAATGAAGCAGCATTGAACATGCTTATGGAAATTGGTGATGTGTCGCGCATCCCAGAATATATTGCGCGTGCAAAGGACAAAAATGATCCTTTCAGGCTTATGGGTTTTGGCCATAGGGTTTATAAAAACTACGACCCACGCGCCAAGGTAATGCAGCAAACATGTCATGAGGTGTTGGATGCGCTCAATTTGCGCAATGACCCATTGCTTCAGGTGGCCATGGAGTTGGAAAAAATTGCCTTAAATGACGAATATTTTGTGGAGAAAAAGCTCTACCCTAATGTCGACTTCTACTCAGGCATTATTCTCAAAGCCCTGGGATTCCCAACCAGCATGTTTACCGTGCTTTTTGCCCTATCGAGAACGGTGGGGTGGATTTCTCAGTGGAGTGAAATGATTGAAGACCCCAGCCAGCGTATTGGCCGTCCACGACAGCTTTACACAGGATCACTTCACAGGGATTATGTTCCGATCAATCAGCGCTGATTGGCAATCAAAGCAGCAACCTGATCGGCCGCTAGGGCGGCAGGATTGTCTTGGGCAAGCAAGCTGGATCGCAATTGGTCAAATTCTTTGATTTGCAAAGCCCCTGCCCCTTGCGTGATGTTGCGCAGCTCACGGGACAGACTTTCTGCGTCACAATCATCCTGGAGCAATTCGGGAACCACTTGTTTGTCCAGAATGAGGTTGACCAAAGAAGCAAAACGAACCAGCACAAGACGCCGGGCAATCATGGCTGAAACAGCATCAACCCTATAGGCAACCACCATTGGCGTGTTGGCCATCGCCAATTCAAGCGTCACCGTCCCTGAAGCCGCAAGGGCTAGAGAGGCTTGCTCATAGGCCCTCTTTTTGCTGGCATCATCGGTAACAATTTCCAAATTCTTGCTGTTGGTTGCGTGTTGAGCAACCATCTCCCTATGGGCTGGTAAGGTCACAACAACCTTGCGCGCATTTGGGTCATGCATGTCAGCAGCTTTAAGGAATATGGGCAGCAGGCGGCGAATTTCTGTCCTGCGCGAACCTGGCAACAGCAACAAACTCCCATCTTTATTTGTGGTTGGGGAAAAACGACCCACAACTGGATGCCCAACGAAGTTGGTCGCAATGTCATATTGATCAAAAAATCTTTGCTCAAACGGAAACAGACATAGCAAGCGATCAAATAAACCACGTAGTTTCTTTGCCCGCCCGGGTCTCCAGGCCCATAATTTTGGTGCTGCATAATGAACCAAAGGGCAATCAGGAAGCTCGCGCCTTAGGCGGCGTGCAAGCGGGCCATTGATGGCCATGGAATCAATGGTCACAACCACTGAGGGTTGGTGGGCCTTCACCATGGTTACAAGTTCTTGCAACAATCTTTGGGCTGCCCTGATTTTACCAAGGACATCCCATAACCCCATGGTGGGGGGCAAAGGTTTGATCCCACTTTGACCATAGGTTGTTGGGGCATGGCCTGATTGATGCAACATGGGCTCAAACCCAAGCCGGCTTAATTCCTCTGCCAGCTCATAACCCAACAAGTCACCAGAAGGTTCATGGGAAATAATACAAACCTTCGATGCTGAGGTCATGAATGATCTCTTATAAGCAAAAACAGGTCATATTCTGCCACGGCTTTCTTGCTTGCTTCTGGCTCAGCCAACACAAAACCATCGGCGGCCACACAAATTCCAGCAAGACCCGCCTGAGCAACAAGTTCCATGGTTCGGGGCCCAATGGCGGGAAGGTCAAAGCGCATGTCTTGAGCGGATTTTGGTTTTTTGACGAGCACACCGCTTGGTTGTCTTTGGCGGCCTGAACGACCATCGGAAAGATCTGCCACACGTTCCAACATGGCATCTGTGCCTTCTGCGGCTTCAATGGCGATAACATTGCCTGCACGCACCACGCATGCTTGCCCAATATCATGAGATGAAAGGTCGTCAAGCAAGGCCCAACCTCGATTTATATCCTCAAGATGCGCCACATGTGGGACCCCAAACGAACCTGCGGCCAAACTTAAATTTGGGACATGGGCAAGCGGGTTGATGATCTCAAAACCTTCATCTTCAAAAATTTGAGCCACCGCGCGCAGCAAACCATCATCACCTTGACGCAATCCTTTGATAATTTTGGGTAGGATACGCCAACCCTTCAGGTCTGGCCTTAATGTGCTGACGATTGGACGTTCCAAACGTCCGATCATGATCAGTTTTGTGGCGCCTTTTGCACGCAAATGCCTGATCAAACGTCCTGGCCTGTCCAATGGGCAGATGGTGGCATCAGGCAATATGGGCTGA
>DKOD01000157.1 GCA_002469865.1 Alphaproteobacteria bacterium UBA7371
AGTTCGTGGCGTGGCCATGTCTCGTGGAACATTGGACGTGCTTTTGGAGGCTGGTTTTGTCAAATCAGGACGACGGCGCGACACACCCGGCCGGCCGCTGACTTATGTCACCACAACAAGTTTTCTTGATCATTTTGGTTTGGAACGGATTTCTGACCTGCCGGGCGTCAAAGAATTAAAAGAGGCAGGCTTACTTGATAGCTTGCTGGATGGCCCCGAAGCGCAATCAGAATTGGCCCTGTCCCAGAAGGACACCGAATAAATGGTCGTTCATCAACGGGGCAGTTCCATATCTCTTGAAGGAATGTCTTGCCATTATGGTGGTGATGGTGGGGTGTCTCAAATCCATCTGGACATTGCTTCGGGAAGCCAATTGGCAATTGTTGGTGCTTCTGGATCCGGGAAATCAACCCTTTTGCGTTTGATTGCTGGGCTAGAGGCAGGAAATGAGGGCTCCCTGACAATTGATGGCCAGCTGGCCAGCCAGGCAGGACGGATCCTCATGGAGCCTAACCGCAGGCATGTCGGTATGGTGTTTCAGGATTTTGCGTTGTTTCCTCATATGACGGCCTTGGAGAATGTTGGCTTTGCAGCCCACCTTCAAGCGCGCCATGTGCAGCGCCAACGCGCAGAAGAATTGCTGCAGCGTGTGGGCCTCAATCATCGGCTTCACGCAAAACCATCGGAATTATCAGGTGGGGAACAGCAGCGTGTTGCTTTGGCGCGCGCCCTGGCTGGCAACCCCAAAATTTTGCTTCTTGATGAGCCATACTCAAGTCTGGACGCACGTCTTCGTGATGATTTGGCCTCCATGACCCGCAAAATAGTTCGCGAATTGGGGGTCACCGCGATTTTGGTGTCCCATGATGGTGATGAAGCACTCCGCTTTGCCGACCGTGTCGCCTTCATGCAACATGGTCGGTTGCTCTTTGACGGGGCCATGGCAGATCTCAAGGAGCGCTCCGTTCCGCCAGATCTTTTGCAATTGTTGTTTCCCTTGACGGGGGTAACATTGCGCCATGATGGCGGGGCAAATCTTACCACGCCTTGGGGGCAAAATTTGGCTCTTCCTCTTGATTTGCAGCCACCTGGTGCTGTTCAGCTTTTTACCATTCCAGGTGCCGCCAGCATTGTCGAAGATGATGCAGGAACGTTAAAGGTCCTGGATAATCACGACCTGGGCCTCACCCGTGAGATGTTGCTGGCGCTGCCAGATGGACAGGAATTCCGGTTGCAAGATGTTCGCTCTGTGGCCGCAATGGGCGCTAGGGTCAGTCTGTCCCTTGATCCCGAGCGGCTATTCCTATTTAGATCCAGTTCATGATTAATAGCGGGCCGTTTGGCGAAACTTTTTTGATCCGCAGATATTTGGGAGCGTTACCATGGGTTTGAGCATCTGGCAGATTTTGATTGTTGTGGTGCTGTTGGTGCTGTTGTTTGGCCGAGGCAAGATTTCTGAGCTGATGGGCGATGTGGCCAAGGGCATCAAATCATTCAAAAAAGGTTTGAATGAGGATGAAAAAGCAGCAACCATCGAAGAGGGTAAGGGCGAGACCTTGAACATGACGGCACAGGAAGAAGAATCCAAAGCCCCGGAAAAATCCGAGAAGTAATCCTGCCGATTTTTCTAAAGGTACCTTATGTTTGATCTTGGCTGGACGGAACTTTTGGTTCTTGGCGCGGTGGCCATCATTGTGGTGGGCCCCAAAGATTTGCCCAAATTGATGCGCTCTATCGGCCAGATTTCTAGGCAGGTGAAACGCATGGCTGGGGACTTCCGCTCAGCCCTTGATGAGGCAGGTCGCAGTGAGGAAATTGCTTCGATCAAAAAAGACTTTTCCTCCATCACAGATTTTGATGTCGACCCAACCGGTGGCGACGACAAGACCCCTTCGGCTGCGAACATGAAAAAACCAGCAAGCACGATGTCTAAGGTTGAAGCCAATGCGGGTGCCAAAAATGATGACTTGGCCAAACAGACGACTTCTTCCGGGGACCAACAATCATGAGTGACCAGGATGTTGAGCAAAGCCGTGCTCCCATCATGGAGCATCTGATTGAACTGCGTAAAAGGCTTGTCATTTCGGTGGCCTTTTTGTTTGTGGCGGCGGTGGGTTGCTATGTGGTGGCCGAAGATATTTACCAATTTTTGGCAAGGCCCCTTGCCCTGGCTTATGGAGACGGGCAGGGGCGTATGATTTTGACAGCCCCCCAAGAGGCATTTTTTACCTATTTGAAGGTGGCTTTATTCGGTGGTGTGTGTGTGGCTTTTCCAGTGATTGCTGGTCAAATATGGGCTTTCATTGCACCTGGTTTGTACAAAAATGAACGCAATGCTTTTCTTCCCTTTTTGGCTGCCACCCCCATCCTATTTTTGACTGGTGCCAGCCTCGTTTATTACCTCGTCATGCCCATGGCATTGGATTTTTTCTTGTCCTTCCAAACCAGTGGCGGCGAGGATAGCCTTGCCATTCAATTGGAAACGAGGGTGAGTGAATATCTTGGCTTGGTCATGACCTTGATCCTTGCCTTTGGCCTTTGTTTCCAATTGCCCGTTTTGTTGGTTTTGTTGGCACGTGTTGGGCTGATGGATTCAAGAAAGTTACGCAGTGGGCGCAAATACGCCATTGTGGGTATCTTTGCCGCCGCGGCCATTCTGACACCACCCGATCCCATCTCTCAAATTGGCCTCGCCTTACCCATCCTGGTGCTCTATGAGCTTTCTATTCTTCTTGTGGCGCGCATCGAACGCAAGCAGGGCTATGACCCTTATGCGTCTGATGATGATGACGATGAGGATGAAGAACCCACCGATCCATTATTTGATGATGATGGTGACAAGAAGTCTTAATATTGCTGCGCCATCATAAGTTGGAAAAGCTGGCCAAAATCACCGCCTGACGTCTATACCCATTTTGTTTTCCCACCCTCATCAGGTGCTCATATGCATGATATTCGATTTATCCGGGAGCATGCCGATCTGTTTGATGCGGCCATGGCCCGCCGAAAATTGCCCCCGCAATCGGCTGGTATTCTCCATTGCGACCAACAATGGCGTTCGTGCCAAACAGAACTTCAATTGGCCCAGTCTCGCCGTAATGATGCGAGCAAATCCATCGGCATGGCCAAAAAAAACGGGGATGAGGCCGAGGCTCAGCGTCTGATGGATGAGGTTGCTGCGCTGAAGGAGCGGATGACCGTTTTGGAAGGTGAGGCCCATGAACATGAGGTGAAGCTTCGGCATATGTTACTCGAGCTTCCCAATATCATGGCCGATGATGTGGCGGATGGCGCTGATGAAGATGACAACATGGAAATTCGTCGGGTGGGGGACCCCCCATCCATTCATGCGCCCCGTGACCATGTGGATATTGGTCAGGATCTTGGGTTGTTGGATTTTGAAAATGCGGCCGTGATTTCAGGGGCGCGTTTTGCCTATTTGCGGGGGTCCTTGGCCCGTCTGGAACGTGCCTTGGCCGCCTTCATGATTGAT
>DKOD01000083.1:0-11455 GCA_002469865.1 Alphaproteobacteria bacterium UBA7371
ACCTTGTCCGGGGGCACGAGCATGTTGACGACACCCAATTGATGCAAGCGCTCCATGCTTATGCGATCACCGGTCAGCATCAGTTCCATGGCCAACCAACGCGGCATGGATTCCGCCAAAAAACTTGTTGTGCCACCATCCGGGGTAAGGCCAATTTTGATGTAGGCCACGGATCCATAGGCGTCAGGGCTTGAAACAATGAGATCACAAGCAAGGGCCATGGCAAAACCAGCCCCCGCGGCACCGCCTTCAAGGGCGGCAATGATGGGACAGGGGCAAGCCCGCATGGCACGGATCATTCCGTGCAGACGGTCAACATTGGAGCGTCTTAACTCATAATCCCCTTCACTGCGCTGTTTAAGACCAGAAACATTACCGCCGGAACAAAAGTAACCCCCTGCACCACCCAGGATAATGGCACTGGGCGAAGTTTGAGGTGTAAGTTCTTCCAAATAAGCCCTGAAGGCCATGATAAATTCAGGGGATAAGGAATTTCTTGTGGCAGGATCATTATTGATGACGTGGTGAACATGATCATGCTCGGTAAGTTCAAAGGACATGGCTCACACCACCTGTTTTGAAAGCGCAACAAATCGGTCCAGATGATGATCGGCATCACCAAGCTGATGATCGATCATGATTAACCTTTTTGCATAATGGGCAACATCATATTCCCAACACATGGCAATGCCACCATGCATCTGAATGGTTTCTTCAGAAACCAATTTTGCCACCCGACCGACCAAACTTTTGGCAGCAGAAACATGCAAATCACGGCGCAAATTATCCTGGGACAAATGTGCCGCCGCCAGCATGATGGACGAACGAACTTGCTCAATTTCGATGACCAAATCGACCATTCGATGCTGCAGCACCTGAAACGAACCAAGATTTTTTCCAAATTGCTTGCGGGTTTTTAGGTAATCAATGGTTGCATCTTTGCAATATTCCATAGCCCCCAATGCCTCGGCACATAATGCCAAGGTTGCGTTGGCCATCACCTGTTGAAGAATATCAGCCGCATCCTCACAAAGACAAATGGCCGGGCAATCATGCAGCTGAATATCCGCAGCATGGCCCGCATCAATGGTTCCATAGGAGCGCAATTGAAGCCCCTTTGCTTTGGGATCAATAAGATACAAGCCCAGACCGGTTTTGTCAGAAGTTTCACCAAGGTGGCGCCCAACAACAAGAATTTTGTCCGCTGCACCGGCATTCATCACCACCGATTTGTGACCTGTTAGGCAGCCATTGGCAAAAGTTGTTGCGCAATGAAATAAGTCATAGCGACCATCTGGCTCAGCATATGCAAGCGCCAATTGCACTTGCCCCGACAACACATCGGCAAGCAAATCGTCCTGGCCACCGGCCAAGTGAAGTGACCATGCACCCAACATGACACTTGCAAGGAATGGCTCCACCACCAAAGACTGACCAAAGGCTTCAAACAAGATGGTGATATCCTCACCACTTCCCCCAAACCCTCCCGCATCTGGCGGAAGAAGGGCTGCGGGCAAACCAAGATCTGCAAGCTCCTCCCAAATTTGTGGATCAAAACCACGTTCATCGGCGACTGCTTGATGTCGGCGGCTGATGTTGTAGCAGTCCGTGAGAAAGCGCTCGGCGGTGTCTTTAAGCATGCGCCGTTCATCGGAAAGAGAAAAATCCATATGACCCTCACAAACCCAACATGGCTTTGGAAACAATATTCTTTTGGATTTCGTTCGACCCACCATAAATGGATAGCTTGCGCAAATTAAAATATTGCTTTGCAAGCGGCATGGCGTCTTCTGGCCCCACCGGCGCTTCATTATACCCATCATCAAAGGCTTCAGGTATGAATGGGCTGGCATATGGCCCCACCGCTTTGCGCATCAAGTCAGAAATTGCCTGACGCACCATGGTCCCTTTGATTTTTAAGAGGGACGATTCCGGCCCTGGCGCCTGCCCGGCACCAGCAGCAGACACAACACGAAGGTTGAACATATCCATGGCCATGAGATCGATTTCGACCTCAGCCAATTGGCCGGCAAAACGGGGATCGTCAAGGAGCGGGCCACCATTCTTTTGTTCCCGTTTGGCAATTGCCTTAAGATGGGCAAGCATCTGCTTGGAGTAACCAACACCGGCAATGCCAGTGCGCTCATAGGTGAGCAAGTATTTGGCGTAGGTCCAACCCTCATTTTCGTTGCCGACAAGATTTTCCACCGGCACACGGACATCGGTAAGCCAAACTTCATTCACTTCATGCTCACCATCCAAGGTCACGATGGGCCGCACCTCGATGCCAGGACTGCTCATGTCCACCAACAGGAAGGAAATTCCTTCTTGTGGTTTTCTGGCGTCTGGGTTGGTGCGCACCAATAAGAACATCATGTTGGCGTGATGACCAAGTGTGGTCCAGGTTTTCTGACCATTAACAACATAATGATCACCATCACGAACGGCTGTTGTTTTTAAAGACGCAAGATCGGACCCAGCCCCAGGTTCTGAGTAGCCCTGGGCCCACCAATCTTCCGCCATCAATATCCGTGGCAAGTATTTTTGCTGATGCTCCTTGGAGCCAAATTTGATGAGAACGGGTCCCAGCATGTTGGGCCCGAAAGGCACAATGCGCGGAGCCCCAGCGGCAATCATTTCCTCTTCAAAAATATGTTTCTCAACAGGCGACCAACCAGCCCCACCATGTTCCACGGGCCAATGCCAACAGAGCCAACCTTTTTGAATAAGAAGATGATGCCATTGGTTGTAATCTTCTTTGGTCAACCGCAAATGCTTGCGAACTTTGTTGGACAAACTCTCCGGTAGATTTTCCCGCAACCAGTTGCGAACTTCATCACGAAAGTTTTTTTCCGCATCGGTGTAATTAAGATCCATGTAGCTACTCCTGTCAAAGACTGTCTGGATGGCCCCAAATGGTTGTTACCTGGCTGGACAAAACGCCCCCATTGCCATGGGCAAGGCTGATTTTTGTCTCTGGCACCCAACCACCATCAGCACGAGGACCCTCGTCATCACCTGCCGACGCCCTGATCTGTCTTATGGCCTCGATGGTGACAAACAACCCGTACATGCCAGGATGGATGCAAGAGAGCCCACCACCATTGGTATTAACCGGCAATGACCCGCCTGGGGTGATACGGCCGTTTTTGATAAAGTCTTTCCCTTCACCCTTGGCGCAATAGCCCAAATCTTCCAGGAATAAGATCGTATTGATGGTGAATGCATCATAAAGCTGAAGCACATCGATGTCGGAAGTTGTCATGCCCGCCATGGCAAAGGCACGCTTGCCAGAGCCAATAGCAGCTGTGCGTGTGAGGTCGGGCATGGCAGAAATCATACGATGCTGATGCTCCATACCTGCCCCGAGCAGATATACCGGTGTTTTGGGGGCATCCTTGGCCCTGTCCGCCTTTGTGATGATGATGGCTGCAGCGCCGTCGGTCACCAAACAGCAATCTAGCTTGCTCAGGGGCGTCGAGATCATGCGCGCCGAAAGCACATCCTCATGGGTCAATGGACCTTGTGCAAATGCTTCTGGGTTCAAATTGGCCCATGCCCGTGCAGCAACCGCAACCTCGGCAAGATCCTCACGTGTTGCACCAAATTCATGCATGTAACGGCTGGAGGCCAAGGCATAGGCCGTCAGTGGCATGCGCGGTTGGTAATCCGCCTCATAGGGCATGGGCTCAGACACAGACTTAAAACCACCTGCCGAGCGCTGGTTGGAGCCATAGGCAATGAGTGCTGTGTCAATGATTCCTGCCTCAATGGCCATGGCCGCGGTGAGCGCATGGGCCATGAATGAAGATCCGCCAATATTATTCCCATCGGAGAATTTTGGATGGATGCCCAAATGCTCCGCCAAGGACATGGCAGGCATGGCATGGACTGCGGTTGCGGCAAATACCGCATCAATATCCTTGGGCCCTAACCCAGCGTCTTTCATCGCCTTATGGGAAGCCTCAACCATCAACTCCATGGAATTAAAACCAGGGGCCTCTCCAATACCTGCGCTTGCCAAACCAATGCAGGCTGCTTTTCCTCTCAAGCTGCTCATCTTACGCACCTTCCTTTGGGGCAAACAGCACAACCGGCTTGCCATTAATATCACCAATACGCGCCTTGAGTTTCATGCCGATGGCCACATCATCAGGATCGACGTCCACAACACGAGCCATCATCCTTGGCCCTTCAGCCAAATCCACCAAAGCCACGTTATAATTGCCGCCTTGCTCAGGCCTCCGGCTGGTGGTGGTCGTCGCATAAACAATGGCCTCACCGGATGCCTCCACCCATTCCAAATCATCCTCATTGGTATGTGGGTTGACCATTCTTGGATAAAAAACATAGCGACCATCGGTCTTTGAGCGCTGGATCATGAAACGACCTTCTTGCAAATATTCATGAAATTGCGCTTCAGGCCCCTGGGACATATTTTTTGTGCTCATTGGTTTCCCCCTTCAAATGTTTGTGTTTTTTCTTTGATTTTTGACAAAGCCTCTCGGTATTCGCGCTCAAAACGAGCCACAAGATCAGCAACCGACGAGCATTCCTTAACGGCACCAATGCCTTGGCCAGCCCCCCAAATATCCTTCCAATTTTTGGCCTTTGACGAGCCGGAAGAAAAATTCATCGCGCTTGAATCCCGCTCGGGCAATTCTGCTGAATCCAACCCCTGGGCCTCAATGGAAGGTTTGAGGTAATTCCCAGGAACGCCTGTAAAATAACTGGTATAAACAATATCTTCAGCGCCATGCCCCACAATCATATCTTTGTATTCATCCTGGGCATTGGCCTCATGGGTGGCAATAAATGCTGACCCAACATACCCATAATCAGCACCCATGGCTTGGGCAGCCAACAACGCGCGACCTGTTGCAATGGCCCCTGACAAAAGCAGCGGCCCATCAAACCACTCCCTGATTTCTTGAATGAGCGCAAAGGGCGATTGTTGGCCGGCATGCCCACCCGCACCTGCGGCAACGGCAACCAAACCATCCGCACCTTTTTCAATGGCCTTGCGTGCAAATTTGTTGTTGATCACGTCATGAAGGGTAACACCCCCACAATCATGTGCGGCAACATTCACCTCTTCCCTCGCGCCCAATGAAGTAATCCAAATAGGAACCTTCCAGCGGTGGCAGATTTCCAAATCCCGATCCAAACGCAGGTTGGAACGATGAACAATTTGGTTCACGGCAAACGGTGCAGCCGGATGATCAGGATTTTCTTGGTTATGCCGATCAAGTTCTTCAGTGATGTGACGCAACCAGTGGTCAAGCGCGGGTGGATCCCCTTCATCTTCCCGGGCATTAAGCGCAGGAAAAGACCCAACGACCCCTGCCTTGCACTGAGCCACCACCATCTTGGGATTGGAAATAAGAAAAAGAGGCGACGCAACCATGGGAAGGCTCAATCGGCCAAATATTTCCATGTTATTCATCGCCTATTTCCTTCACTTCAATCAGGGCATCCAAACCAACGCATCCACGGGCCGACACACGTATTGGGTTCACCTCAACGGACAAAAGCCCATCTGTATTGGCAGCCACAAACTGTCCCATGGCAACAATGGCATCGGCCAATTGTTTTATGTCGCATGCCTCCTCGCCACGCATCCCATCCAAAAGCGCCCGCGCCTTTAGCTGGTCAATCATTGCTGTGGCCTCATCGGCATCTATGGGTGCATGGCGAAACGCCACATCCTGAAACAATTCGGCATGAATTCCACCGAGCCCAACCATCACAATAGGACCGAAAATGGGGTCCATCTTTCCACCAAGGATCATATCCACGCCTGGTCCTGCCATGGGAGAAATAAGCACAGATTGCACATTCAAATCAGGCCGATGACGGCGCACATTATCAATAATTTGGTCATAAGCTTTTGCTGCTTCATCAGGGCCAGAGATATGAAGCATAACCCCACCAACATCCGACTTGTGCAATATGTCTTGGGACAAAATCTTCATCGCCACAGGCCCGTCAAATGCGGCCATGGCTTCCCGCACCGCATCAGCTGATGAGGCCGTGGCATCAGCAACCATGGGAATGCCCGCTGACGCCAATAACTGTTTTGCATCTTGTTCATCAAACTTGCGCGAGATAGCCCGTTTTGATGACATAATGGTCGAGGCTTTTTCCTTTGACTGGGCAAATGATTTGCCAAACCAAACCATGGCCGCCAATGCCTGCACCGCCTTTGACGGGTCATGGAATGTCGGAAAACCAGCTGATTCATACGCCTCACGCATTTCAGCAGATGCCAACATCACATGCAGAAACAACCGCTCGGGATATGCAGCCATTGTTTCTTTAAGATAGGCCAGCAACCTTGGGCCTAGAATGGGCGAGCCTGCAACAGATGTCCAAAAACCAACCAGCCCATCATAGCCGCCGCGATCAAGCATGGTGCGTGTAAATCTCGGGATTAAGGAAAGATCATTGAAAAATTGTGCCGTCACGTCGACCGGATTGCGCGGGGCTGCAAAGGAGAGAACTTCTTTCATTTCGTCTTGTGCATCTTGGGGCATGGGCCCAACGTCAAGACCAGCATCCTTGGCTGCATCTGCCATCAAAATGCCTGCGCCTCCAGATATTGTGACCAGACCCACATTATTGCCAACGGGGTAAATTCTAGGGCGTGCAGCCACCGCCACATCGATCATTTCTTCTGTGGATGAAACCCTGAAAGCACCATATTGCCTGAATATTGCATCATAAATTTTATCTTCACCCGCCAGTGACGCGGTGTGGCTTGCTGCGGCTGCTGCACCGATATCTGAGGTGCCCACCTTGGTGACAACAACCGGAATACGGTTGGCTCTTGCCGCTTCAAGAGCTGCAATCATTTTAGGCCCTTCCTTGACCGATTCCACATAGGCCAAAATGGTGTGAACATCCGGATCGGCAGCCAATAGCGAAATGACCTCCGCCACCTCAACATCAAGCTCATTGCCCGTGGTTATCCATTGACCAAGGCCCAGGCCCCGTTGGTGGCAAGACATATAGATATGGCTTCCATAGGCCCCTGATTGCGATGCAATTGCAACACCACCTGGCCGCGGCAATGCACGGTCGATGCTGGAAGTGAAGGTCGCGTAGAAATGGGCTTTGGAGTTAAACAAACCAAGGCAATTTGGCCCAACCACCCGGATGCCATGTTGGCGGGCAACAGCCAAAAGCTTCTGCTGCAGGTCAATCCCTTCCCCACCCATCTCGGCAAAACCCGAAGAAAAGACCAAGGCCACCTTCGCGCCTTTTTTGGCAGCTTCAGCCACCGCATCGGGAACTTGTTTTGCAGGCACAGCAATAATGGCATAATCAATATCGCCTGGAATGGCGCTTATGTTTGGGTATGCATCAACATTTTGAACTTGATCCCTGTTTGGATTCACCGGAAAGCACACGCCGGCAAATTCTGGCTGAAGCATGTATGAAAGTGGCCGACCACCAATGCGCGTGGGGTCATCAGAGGCACCGACCATGGCAACCCTCATGGGGTTTGTGAGCTGGTCGAGGCTCAGCATTATTGCGACCTGATGGACAATTGTAACCGTGCCCTACGGCGCAACCATGTTGTCGCCCGATAACGATCTGATCCGGTGATGTGCTGCGCTGCTTCAAGCACGGTTAATATGTTGGCCGCCCCATGTTGCTCCACAAGCTCCAAGGGACCCATCGGGTAATTAAGCCCAAGCCGCATGGCCAGGTCGATATCATCACAACTGGCCAAGCCGATTTCCGCCATGTAGCAACCAAGATTTGCCACCATCGCCACCATGCGCTGCCCAACAAAACCAGCTGAGTCATTAATCCAGGTGACCTGCCTTCCTGCACGAACCAAAGATGCTGCCAACAAATCACCAGCTGACGGGTCATGCCCAGGCGCCATCATGATGGTGATGCGTTTGTCCCGTGCGCCCAGTGGGTCCACACAAACAAGCCGCCTATGATCAACATCAAGCCGCAAAGCCGTCTCCGTGGCATCCCAGCCAATGGGGGCGGCAACCAATGGACAGCGGCCATCATCCGGCACCACCTCAAGGCCCAGCTCCGCAACAAAACCTGCAAGCAATTCCGTTTCTTCCGCCAAGGCGACGGGGCCTGCTTCACCCTTGGGAATGTAATTGCCCGCATCCCGGCCAATCATTTCCCCAGCCGCATAACCTTGCATGTCTTCTTGGGCGTAATCATACCAACCGGCAAATGTTTTGCGCCCGTACCTGCCTGCATCAAACATCGCTTTATGCTCAGGCGTGGTTTTTATTCTTGGGTCCTGATTGTAGCCGTTATAAATAATCTGACGGACTGGGTAATTCACATCAATTCCCGTCAAATCGCCCAATTCAAAAGGCCCCATTCGAAAATGATGGCAGTCCCGCATGATGGCATCCACCTGGGCGGGTGTGGCGATGTTTTCATGAAAAATCGTAAAGCCCTCGGTCGTAAAGGCACTGCCACCCATATTGACCAAAAACCCTGGTGCGTCCTTCACCAACACAGGTGTTCGGGTCATCAATCGACCCACCTGCATAAGCTTGTTGAGAACATCCTCATCGGTCTCTGTGGTCCCAATCACCTCAACAAGCTTCATCAACGGAACTGGGTTAAAGAAATGGAAACCTGCCACCCTTTTGCGCATCCCGCAGGCAGAGGCAATTGAGGCAATGGGGATGGATGACGTGTTTGATGTGAGAATGCAGTCATTGCCCACCACCTTTTCCAGATTTTGGAAAACATCCCGTTTGGCAGCCAATTCTTCAAAAACAGCTTCAACAACGACATGGGCTGGGGCCATTTGGTCATATTGTTCGCATGGCGTCATAAGCGAGATGGCATGATCACAGGCTGGCTGGTCCATTTTGCCTTTTTCCACCAGCCGATTAAGGCGGCCAGAAATCTTTTCAATTGCTTCTGCTGCAGCACCCGGGCGTTGGTCCAAAATTAGCGTTTTGATGCCACCGGCAACAGCAACTTGAACAATTCCTTGCCCCATGGCGCCAGCGCCAACAACGCCAACAACAAGATCCTCAGCCAAAAGCTGCATGAACATTCCCCCCGTGGATACCCCAACTTGTGTGCTTTTATTTTTTGATTGGCAGACCTGCCTAATTTCTTCAGTGTTTCAACAGCTTCATGACAATTTCATGAATTTTTCAAATTGGCCAATTATTTTTTATGGGGTGAAGAAATGAATGATTTGGTGACTTGCGAGTTTTTGGAACATGCCACTGCTTTGGTAAAAATCAATCGGCCAGAGGCATTAAACGCTTTGAACATGGCGACAAGAAAGGCGCTTGCTGAAACATTCCTGTCTCTTCATGACAACGAAAACATACGTGCCATTGTGTTAACAGGTGATGACAAAGCATTTGCTGCAGGCGCTGACCTGAAGGAATTTGTTGATGCGCAACCCATGGAAATCGTGCGGCGGCGTGCCGAGCGATATTGGCAAGCGGTATCGTCAACACCTCAACCCGTCATTGCGGCCATTAGGGGCTATGCCATGGGCGGTGGTCTGGAACTTGCCATGGCCTGCGACATCATTATTGCCGGGGAAAATGCCCAGCTTGGTCAACCAGAAATTAAGGTGGGGATCATGCCAGGCGCAGGTGGGACACAACGTCTCACCAGGGCGGTTGGAAAGTTCCAGGCGATGCGGATTAATTTGTTGGGCAAACCCTTTTCGGGGGAAGAAGCATTTGCCATGGGTTTGGCGTCAGAAGTATGCCCAGATGATCAAGTTCTTGATCGTGCATTGGCGATGGCAAAATCCATTTCCTTCATGCCTCCACTGGCTGCACAGGCCATCAAAGAAGCCATTATCCATGGAGAAAACTCATCCCTTGAGGCGGGGCTCGCCCTTGAGCGCAAATCGTTTCAACTCTTGTTTGCCAGCGAAGATCGCAAGGAAGGAATGGAGGCATTCATCGAAAAAAGAAAACCACAATTCAAAGGGTCATGAGAATATTTGATTGACCTAATCGGCCAACCACCAAAAGATAAATCTGTCGAACAAAACTCGGCAAACAAAAAGCCCAAAAAAAAGGGCCAAAACATTGATCAACACATCGATCAAAACACAGGGGGTAATGATGAAAAATATTGGTTTGGGTGCATTTGTGGCTGCTTCTTTTTTGGGGGCAGGCTTGGCCTTGGCTGCGGATGCAAAACTTCCCGGGCAGCTTGCCTGGACAGCCTATGGCACTGGCTCGGCAGGCTACAACCAATCCGTGGCCATTGGTGCCGCATTGAAAAACAAAATGGGCGTGGATTTGCGGGTATTGCCTGGCAAGAATGATATTGCGCGCTCTGAACCTCTGCGCCAAGGAAAGGTTGGTTTCTCCGCAACGGGCGTGGGCGGCTCATTCATGGCCCAGGAGGGTGTTTTCCAGTTCGGGGCCAAAAATTGGGGCCCACAATCTGTCCGCACGCTCATGGCCAATAATGGCGGGGCTGTTGGTCTCAGCATGTTTGTCACGGCAGACACATGTGAAAAAGTTGGCAAAAAAGATTGCGTTGGGTTTGAGTATTCCGACCTTAAAGGCATGAGGGTTGCTTATGTGAAGGGTGCGCCTGCGCTTAATGTGAACAACCAAGCATATTTGGCCTATGGGGGCCTCACCTGGGATGACGTGAAAATCGTTGAATTTGGTGGCTTCGGGGATAGTTGGGCTGGCATGATCAACGGCGATGTTGATGCTGCTTTTGCTTCAACCAATTCAGGCAAGGTTTATGAAGCAGAAAATGGACCACGTGGTGTTGTCATCCCGCCCATTGATCCCAACAACAAAGAGGGCCTAGCGCGCATGCAGGAAATAGCGCCGTTCTTTACCCCAATGAACGCCACGGTGGGTGCAACGATTGATGGAAAACAACCAAGACCAACAGCGGGATATGCCTATCCGGTTCTCATAGCCATGGCGGATCAAGATCCTGACCTTGTCTATAACATGACAAAGGCCATGGTGGATTTGTTTGATGTTTATGATGGCAATGCGCCCGGGATTTCCGGTTGGTCAAAGGACAAACAGAACTTCTCTTGGGTGGTTCCCTACCATGATGGTGCCGTGCGCTATTGGAAGGAAATCGGGCTTTGGACCGATGAAGCAAACGCCCATAACGATAACCTTATGAAGCGTCAGGCTGCTCTTCGTGCCGCCTGGGATCAATTATCCTCCCAAAATCCTGAGAATTGGGAAGAGGCCTGGGACAAGGCACGTCGCGACGCGCTCAAAGCCGGTGGCTTTGGCGTTGTATTCTGATCAACATGGTTCCCATGCGTGCCCCTTCACGGGGCACGCATCATTGTTGGATGTAACATGACCAGCAGCTTAACGGCAGAAGCATCCAGGCCTGTGGCACAAGCAGGTTTCGGCAGATGGACCATCATGGCTCTGACCCTGACCGGGATTTTTTTGTCGGTATATCAATTGTTTAACATCAAAAT
>DKOD01000083.1:11890-12645 GCA_002469865.1 Alphaproteobacteria bacterium UBA7371
TGGTATGATTGGTGCCTTTCTGCCCTTGCCATGTTGTGCATGCTTTATTTTGCATTAACCGCAGAGCAAAGCCTCGATGGAGGATGGGAATATGCCCCACCCCAAACGGCCCAAATTTTTTCTTTGTTGGGTTATGTTCTTATACTTGAAGCCACACGCCGTGCTGGTGGCACGTCTATTTTTTGCTTTGTGGCCATTTTTTCTCTTTACCCAACATTTGCAGACATCATGCCCGGCCCGATATCGGGCTTTGCCTCACCCTTCATGGATGTTGTTCCCTACCACATGATCTCATCAGAGAGTTCATTTGGGATTCCCATGCGGACGTTCGGTGCTTTGGTGATCGGGTTTATCTTGTTTGGTGCTATTTTGCAAAAAACAGGCGGCGGCATTTTTTTTAACGATCTTGCCTTAAGCCTTGTGGGTAGGTTTCGCGGTGGCGCAGCCAAGGTGGCTATTTTTGCCTCTGGCTTCATGGGCTCCATGTCCGGATCTGTGATCTCCAATGTGCTCACCACCGGGGCATTTTCGATACCCGCCATGCAAAAAACAGGTTTCTCCCGCCGGTTTGCCGCTGCCACAGAAGCATGTGCTTCAACAGGTGGCGTTCTCATGCCCCCAATCATGGGCGCCACGGCCTTTATCATGGCATCATTCTTGGCACGTCCATATTACGAAATCGCCATTGCTGCTGCCATCCCATCAATCCTTTATTATTTTGGGCTGTTTGTTCAAATTGATGCTTATGCGGCCAA
>DKOD01000083.1:13040-24413 GCA_002469865.1 Alphaproteobacteria bacterium UBA7371
GGTTGGATGTATCTTTTTGTTTTTGGAATTCTTGTGTTTCTGATGATGGCCTTACGCCAGGAAGCAAGAGCCCCCTTTTATGCCGTGTTGTTAATGCTGCTCATCAGCCAATTCAGCAAAAGCACAAGATTAGACTTCAAATCATTTGGCAATGTTCTGGTGGGTATCGGCGAGGGTCTATGCGAGCTTACCGCCGTGCTGCTTGGGGTTGGGCTTATTGTTGGCGCTTTTTCCGTGACTGGTCTTGCAGGGACATTGGTGAATGACATTGTGTTCTTGGCTGGGGATTCGGTGCTGGCACTTTTGCTCATGGGCGCCCTAACCTCTTTCATTTTCGGCATGGGGATGACGGTGACTGCCTGCTATATTTTTCTTGCAATTGTTCTGGCTCCTGCATTGGAACAAGCGGGCCTAAACCCTCTGGCAGTGCATTTGTTTATTTTATACTGGGGCATGGTGAGTTTCATCACACCACCGGTTGCTTTGGGGGCATTTGCAGCAGCAACATTGGTTGGAGCAAAACCCATGGCCACGGCGTTAGAATCCATGCGTTTGGGTGGAACAATTTATGTGGTGCCATTTTTCTTCGTTCTGAACCCAGCATTGGTTGCCGAAGCGCCAGGGTGGGAAGTTCTTATGGTGTTTGCCACCGCCATCATCGGTGTTGGCTTCATATCCATGGGGTTGCAAGGTCATTTGTCCATCTTTGGCCGGCTGCCATCGACCAAAATCTCGGCATTACTGCGCCTTATTCTGATGCTTGCAGGTCTGTTTTTTGCCATGCCAGCCAATGAGTTTGTGGGGCTGGATCACCTTGGGCTTTCGGCCATCGGGCTTAGCATGGCGATACCGGTTTTTGTCATCTCACGTTGGTATGGGAAACATTGAACAATTCTTCACACTTAAAAATACCTCTTCGTGACCCAACGAGCCGCCAATGCAGGCTTCGTTTGACCACGAATTTCTATGTTTACATCCCAATAGAGGGTCAATTCCTCATCGGATTTCTGGACAAGATCTTCAGGCAAAAAGACCCCCCGGATGAACGCACCAGCACCCACGGGCGACAAAAATCTAACCCGATCAAAGCCATAATTCACCGACAAGCGTGTTCCTGGAATTTGTGGAACACAATCCCCCCCCATGGCTGCCAACATCGACAAGGTCAAAAAGCCATGAGCGATGGTGCCGCCAAAAGATGTTTCGCGTTGCGCCCTCTCGGGGTCAATGTGAATAAACTGCCAATCCTCAGTTGCCTCGGCAAAAGCATTGATCCGATCTTGGCTCATCTCATACCACGAAGATTGTGCAAAAACCGAACCCTTGGCACGCATAAATTCCTCAATCCATTTTGTTTTTTCGTCCAACATAACATCCGTCCATTCATTTTTTGGGAATGCAAGCATGAGTCCATTATTTGATCTAAGCAACCAAGTGGCCGTCATCACAGGATCAACCAAAGGTATCGGTTTGGCCGCCGCCGAACATATGGCCCGGTGTGGCGCACATGTTGTGATTTCAAGTCGAAAAGAAGATTCTTGCCAAAAAGTTGCAGAAACACTTCGTGCCCAAGGCTTAAAGGCCACCCCCATCGCCGCCAATATTTCCAAGGATGAAGAAATTGACAAGCTTTTGGATGAAACCAGAAGGCAGGTTGGTCCAGTCAATATTCTGGTGTGCAATGCGGCGGTAAATCCTTATTTTGGACCTTTTCTAGACACCCCAGATGATGCCTTTGAAAAAACCATTGGCGTGAATATCAAATCAAACATGCGTTTGATAAAAGCAGCCATGCCCGACTTTGTTTCACAAGGCGCGGGGTCTGTGGTTGTCGTGTCGTCTATTGCAGCATTTAAGGGTTCAAAAAATCTTGGCATTTATGCGGTTACCAAAGCTGCAGACACACAAATTATTCGTAACATTGCGGTTGCTTATGGTGACAAGAATATTCGTGTGAATGGTGTGGCGCCAGCGGTGGTGCGCACGGACTTTGCAAAAGCATTATGGGAAGATGATACGCGTGCCCAAACAGTTGCAGATTCCTACGCCCTGAAACGTCTGGGAACACCCGATGACATAGCCGGGGCCATCGTGTTTCTATCAAGCAATGCCTCATCTTGGATGACGGGCCAAACACTCATCATAGATGGAGGTTGGTCGATCAACGAGCGTTAGGATTGGCCCCGTAGCCGTTCCATGGTGGTGAATGCATTGATGGCTTCCAATGATGAATGAACATCCAAAACCGCAGGTCCATCATGTGATAAGAATTGCTGCACAATTCCTGCAACATCATCACCCATACCTACCTTAAGGCCCAACGCACCAAAGGAGCTTGCCCATGCCACAAAATCAGGATTGGTCAATTTGGTTGCAACGGTGCGGTATGGATGATCACGCTCTTGATGAAGCCTGATGGTGCCATAGCTTCCGTTATTAGAAATCACCAGCTTCACGGGCATCTGGGCCTGCAGGGCCGTCGCCAATTCGTTGCCGGTCATCATGACCCCACCATCACCCGCAAAAGCCATCACCATGCGTCCGGGGTAACGCAAACCAGCAGCCACCGCTGCTGGAACCGCCAAACCCATGGCGCCTCCAATGGCGCCAATAGCAAGGTTTTTGCCATCAAATGGCCAAATACGATGAACCCAGGAAGAAAAGTTGCCAGCATCCTCGCAGATGATGCAGTCATGGGGTGCCTGTTTGGCCAATTCCTGCACAACAATTCCAAAATCAAGACCATCGTCAAATTGTCTGGGTTCGAAATTTTTTACCGAGCCGACAAATGCTGCAATCTCTTCAACCCAAGATATCCGCTCCTCCGGCGCCGCACCAGCCTCAGCAACCAAAGCCTCAGCAAATGCCGCTGGGTCAGCAAGCACGGGCAATGCTGTTTGGAATACCCGTCCCAATGGCTCGTGATCTGGATAAACATGGATGATGGGCGCATGATTAACCGGTGCGGTCGGCAATTGATATCCCTGGGTTGGTACGTCGGTAAGTCTGGTGCCCAGGGCAATAATCAAATCATGCCGCTTGAGCAGATCCACATGGGGTGCAGGAATTTTGAAACCAAGGTGACCTGCATATTGAATAAGACCGTTATCAAAAATTTCCTGGCGACGGTTGGCTAAGGCCACGGGGATCACCTGTGACAAGGCCAATTCCTGAAGCCAATGGCGCCCTTGCTCGGTATCCATGGCACCGCCAGCAATGATTAATGGCCTTTTTGCTTTGGCCAATAACGATGCCGCCTCTTTGACCTGGGCCATGTCATGGCCTGGGGATGCATGATGCATCACCGGCCAAACAAGATCAGCTGCCTCATCCAAAAGAACATCTTCCATGACCGACACAACCACAGGGCCAGGGGTCCCAGACATGGCATCGTGGAAGGCACGAGCCACCACCTCGGACAAATTGTTGGCATGGGATAATTCAACAACATTTTTGGCAATGCCACCAAACATCATTTCATAATCTATTTCTTGAAAACTACCCCGACCACGCTCTTCACGGGCAACCTGACCAATGATGACGACCAGGGGCACGGCATCCTGCTGGGCCAAATGAATGGCAATGGACGCATTGGTGGCTCCCGGCCCGCGGCTTATGGCCAGAACACCAGGTTTTTTGGTGAGTTTGGCATCGGCCACCGCCATGAAGCCTGCGCCGCCTTCATGGCGGCATGCGACAACCTCAATCTCGGTGTCATGAAGAGCATCGAGAAGCGCCAAATAGCTCTCTCCAGGGACACAAAACATCCGTTCAACACCCTGTTTTTCTAATGATTTTGCCATCAAATCTGCAGCACGCATACCCGTTCTCCTTAACCCATCATCATGACCTGACCATCTTTACGAGGATCAGATCCACCCACATAACCATCCTGAGAAGGTAGTGTTGCAATAAGTTGAGCCCCGCCAAAACCACCATTCTGGCTGGCTGCCATGGTTTGAACTTCATGACCCATACGGATCAATTCATCGGCCAACAACAAATCAAAACCAGCTTCCAATTCAATTTTTTTGCCCTCGATGTAACGCCAGCGGGGGTAATCGATGGCCGTTTGCACATCCATCCCATCGATCTGGGTGTTAATCACCATTTGCACATGGCCCTGGGCCTGCATGAATGCGCCCATCACGCCGGTGGCCATCCTGCCACCATCATGACCTGTGACAAAACCAGGTATAATGGTGTGGAAGGGTCTTTTGCCCCCTGCCACGCAATTGGGATGCTCTTCATCCATCACAAAATTGGCACCCCTATTTTGTAAATGGATACCAGTACCTGGAATACAGACACCCGAGCCCATGCCCATGTAATTTGATTGGATGAACGAAACCATCAGGCCATTTTTGTCCGCAGCGCAGAGATAGACAGTGCCGCCCGGGGGCGGTGCCCCGGCGCCAAAATGGCTTGCTTGATGTGGATTGATAAGGGCCGCACGCTCAGCCAAATATTGATCATCCAACATTTGCTGGTGGCCGATCTTCATATGGCGTGGGTCTGCGACATGGGTTTGAAGATCAGCAAAAGCAAGCTTCATGGCCTCAATGGTGAGGTGAAGTCGTCGGGCATCACGTGAACCATAATGGTCAAAATCGGTATGACGCAAAATACCCAAAGCCATGGACGCGGCAATTCCTTGGCCATTGGGCGGGAGTTCATGCAGTTGCGCCTGGCCAAATTCCTGAGAAATCACGGGCACCCATTCAGGCTTCATGCCCGCCAAGTCATGCTCATTCATGAGCGCATCATGGTGTTTTGCTGACCGAATAATTTGCTCTGCCAAATACCCTTCGTAAAAATCCCGACCACCTGAGCGCGCGATGAGCCGGAAACTTTCAGCCATGCCTTGTTGTTGAAATAAGCTGCCGGGCACGGGTGCCTTGCCTTGGCGCATGAACATTTCTTCAAAACCGGGTTGGCTTCTTAATATTTGTGCATTGCGATGCCAAAGATGGGCAACCACAGGGGTCACATGAAACCCCCGCTCGGCCTGATCAACCACCTCGTCAAAAAGTTCTTCAAAGGCAAGTTTGCCAAATTCCTTGGATAGGCTTGCCCAACCGGCCACCGCACCCGGGACAGTCACAGCATGCCAACCACGTTCGGGGATACCGCCAAGTTTGCGATAAAAATCCCGATGAGCGCCTTGCGGTGATGGGCCAGATGAATTGAGGCCGTGGAGCTGCTTGCCATCATGAATGATGGCAAAGGCGTCAGAGCCCAGCCCACAGCCTGTGGGCTCCACAAGGGTTAGCATGGCGGCAGTTGCAATGGCTGCATCAACAGCATTTCCACCACGCTCCATCACGCTGATACCCGCTTTGCTGGCCAAATAATGAGAAGTTGCAACCAAAGCCCGACCGAAAACCGGGGTACGCCTGGAAAATTGCACAGGATGGGGTGGATAATTCATGATGCGTTTCTGAATGTTGGTATCTCCACATGCTTCACCATATCTGGCACCTCCAAAACGTGATCCACGTAAATTCCAGGCATGTGGATATGGTCAGGATCAAAACTTCCTGCAGGCACCACCTCACGAACCTCCACCACGCAAATTCTTCCACAGGATGCGACATCAGGGTTAAAATTTCGGGCGGTTTTGCGGAACATGATATTTCCCGCATCATCAGCAAATTCACCACGCACTAGGCTTAAATCCACGGTGATAGACTGCTCCAAAATGCAATCGCGCCCACCGATATGTCGTGTTTCCTTTCCCTCGGCAACCGCGGTTCCAAAACCTGTTGGCGTGTAAAAAGCTGGAATCCCAGCACCGCCGGCGCGCATTTTTTCTGCCATGGTGCCCTGTGGCGTGAAATCGCAGGTAAGCTCGCCTGCAAAAAACTTCCGGACAAATTCTGGGTGATTTCCCGGATAGGATGCCACCACGTGGGAAATTTGACCTGCTTCAAGGACAAGCCCCAACGCTTTGCCGATGGTCCCTGCATTATTGGAAACAACCGTGAGGTTCTTTACCCCAGAGGCATGAATAGCATTGAGCAAATATTCTGGCGTACCAACAAGGCCAAAGCCGCCCACGGCAATGCTCATTCCATCGAACAAGTAAGGCGCCAGAGCCTCTTCAGCGGAGGCTGCCAGCAAAGGTCCCTTTTGATCATTATCTTTTTTCAAACCTTAAATCCCCACCCTATTGTTTTCATGTTCTTTTTATAAAAATGGCATCTTGGCTGTTGACCTAAGGACCATGAGAAGCAATGTTACCCGTTGTTATCAACTTTAGTATGAACTAAGGGCATGATGACGTGAATTTGAGGCCCTGGAAAGGGGCAATTTTTTGGGAGGAAGACATGAAGAATTTTACACGCCGTTTGGCGGTTGCATCGGTGATTGGTGCGGTGGCCATGGGCCTCAGCGCTTCAAGCACCGCTCTTGCGGGAGGCCATTCAGCCACCGTTGAGGGCCCAAGCGTATTTTGGAAGCTCTCCACTTGGGGCAACCCACGTGCGTTCACCGCAGGTATTGAGCATTTGTCGAAGCGCCTTGATGAGAAAACTGGCGGCAAATTCCAGTTAAAAATCTTTTATGGCGGACAGCTATCCAAGTCGCGCGAAAACCTCGACGGCCTTAAGGCAAATGCCTTCGAGATGGCGCAGTTCTGCAATTTTTACCACCCGGATAAGAACCCAGCACTCATGGTCATGACCATGCCCTTTTTGCCATTGACCGACTTTGATGCTGGCGTGCGGGTGCGTCGCGGACTCTACGCCCACCCAATCCTTTCTGCGGAAATGGACCAGTGGAATGCGATGTATTTCGAATCCACCCACCTACCCCAGTATGAATTCCTGGGCCGTGGCGATGTGCCAAAATCAATCGATGATTTCAAAGGCCTTCGGGTTCGTGCCGGTGGCGGTATTGGCGTGGCCATGGAAACAATCGGGGCCACCCGTCAGTCCATGCCTGCCCCTGAGGTCTACACGGCCATGCAGCGTGGCACCGTGGATGCCGCTTCTTTCCCATACACCTACTCACATGGGGCTTACAAAATCGATGAGGTTGCTGAGTGGTTTACCTCAAACTTGACCCCTGGCACTTCTGACTGCCCAATCGTGATCAACAAGTCGGCTTTCAACGCGCTGCCAGAGCAGTACAAGGAGCTGATCATGAGCCTGCGTGATGAAGTAAAAGAAAACTACCGTGAGGCTTACAAAAAGGCTGATGCAAAGTATTTGCCTCAGTTCAAAGAACGCCTCACCGAAGTGGTCTTCTCTGACGAAGAGCTTGCCAAATTCCGCGAAATAGGTGGTCAGCCTGTTTGGGACAAGTGGGTTGCCGACAACAAAGATAAGTTTGATGCCCAGGCGGTGCTTGACCTGGCCGTGAAGCTTGCTAAAGGCGAATAATTTTTAAGGTGGGGCCCTGCTGGGGCCCCACTTTTACATAAAGACCGCAAAAAAGCGGCGTTTTTTGGGAGGGTTCATTTTGGTCGGTAGCCCCAACGGCATTGAGCCAAATATCACAAGGGGTGTCATCCCCAAAATCATTCGCCAAATCGAAGATTTGTTCAATATTTTGGCAGCCATGACCATCTTTTTTGTCATGCTTCTTACCACCACGGGTGTATTTTCTCGTTTGATAGGTGCACCTTTGCCGGCATCTCTAGAGATTTCCGAGCTTGCCATTGCGGTATTTGCGTTTCTTGGCGCGGCCTATGCCCAGCGCCAGGCCGCCCATATTCGGCTTGAATTGATTATTTCAAATCTTCCAGGCCGTTTCCGGTGGCTTCTTGAAATGTTTGGCAGCTTCTTGAGCTTATGCCTAATGTTGGTGTTGGTTGTTTATTCCTGGGAATTTTTCTTAAATGCCTGGATAATTGGCGACAGCACTTATGATTACGAAATCCCAACTTGGCCTGCCAAATTGCTGGTGCCGGTGGCCTTCACGCTATGGGCCATACGCCTATTCATCGAAATTATTGGTTTTGGACGGCTTGCCCTGGAACCAAATGCTATTCCCTATAACGTGCCATTAACACTAACACCTGAACAGGAAGCACGTTTGGAAATCTTGCATTCCGGTGCAGGCGGCGACGGCAGCTTCGCTGCGGGAAAGGACTAACATCATGGATATTTCTGCGCTGATTGCGGGCCAGCCCAACGCGATTTTTGGTGTTGGCTATAGCGACACCAGCCTTGTTGGCGCCTATGTGATGATCTTGTTGTTGGTGCTCGTATTCATGGGGGTACGGGTTGTCTTTGCAGCTGGCATCACTGGCCTTGTGGGCCTTGTGGAATTGATTGGTTGGACTGGGGCTGCATCCATTGTGGGTTCAGTGCCCTATTCAAAATCAGTCTCCTTTGTTCTTGGGCTTCTGCCCATGTTCATTCTGATCGGCTATTTGGCTTTCCATGCGGGCATGACAAGGCTTTTGTTTCAAGCGGCCAAAACTTGGCTTGGTTGGGTTCCTGGCGGCTTGGCGGTTGCAACGGTTTTTGCCGCAGCAGGCTTTGCAGCGGTATCGGGGGCTTCGGTTGCCACGGCGGCCGTGTTTGCCCGGGTGGCGATCCCTGAAATGTTGGATGCTGGTTACAAAAAGTCCTTAGCAGCTGGTGTTGTTGCTGCTGGTGGCACGCTTGCCACCCTCATCCCACCATCTGCCATCTTGGTGATTTACGCGATTATTGTGGAAGAATCCGTGGGCGCCCTGCTCATCGCAGGCTTTTTGCCAGGTGTTTTTTCCGCCGTTGTTTACGGCCTTATCATCATCGTCTGGGCCAAGTTTAACCCAGAAGCAGGACCTGCTATCAAGGGTTTTACCTGGTCAGACAGAATTAAATCCTTGCCAGGACTGATCCCCATCATGTCGGTGGCGGTGATCATCATCACGGCCATTTATGGTGGTTGGGCAACCCCCACAGAAGCTGGGGCGCTGGGCGCCATGATTGTGCTCGTGACAGCCTTTATCCACGGCATGCGCTGGCGGGCACTTAAAGATGCCCTTATGGAAACCTCCAAGCTGGTGGTGATGATTTTTTCACTCATTTGGGGTGTGCTTATTTTTGGGCGCTTTCTTGGTTTTTCCGCCGTGCCCGAAGCCTTTGCTGATTGGATCCTAAGCCTCGACGCAGATCCTTACCTAATCCTTTTATGCATTTTGTTGGGTTATGTGGTGCTGGGCATGTTCATGGATGCCATTGGCTTGCTTTTGCTCACCCTGCCGGTTGTATACCCAGCCGTGATGGCGCTTAATGGTGGGCCAGATGTCACCGCTGCCGAATCCGCCTTTGGGTTGAATGGAACCCAGGCCAGTATTTGGTTCGGCATCATTGTGGTTAAAATGGCAGAGGTATGTTTGATCACACCGCCCATTGGGCTTAACTGCTTTGTGGTCAATGGTGTGCGCCCAGACATTCCGCTTACGGACATATTCAAAGGGATCACCTTGTTTTTTATTGCTGATGTCTTGACCATCATCGGCCTCATCATGTTCCCCGGTATTGTGACCTGGCTGCCTGATTTGATGTTCAGTTAATTCCATGACGGCACCAAGCATGAACAGGACTGGCGAATGGACAAAAGCCGGCACGTCCGTCCTGTTTCTATGCTTTTTCATGCATATGATTGCCCGCGGCATGTCCGAAACCATTGCGGTGTTTCTTTTGCCCGTAACCCAGGACATGAATTGGAGCCGAACGGAATTCACCACCATCTATGCCGTATTCATGATCACCCATGGGGTTACCGCACCCCTGGCAGGTGCTCTGTCAGACCGCTTAGGGGCGGGGTTTGTTTATAAGCTGGCCTTGACCATTCTTGCCGGTGGTTTCTTTCTGGCAAGCCAAATGGAGCATCTTTGGCAAGCGCAGCTTGGCCTTGGTGTGATGGTTGGCATGGCCGTCTCAGGGCTTGGCATGGCGGTGGCCACGGGCCTCATCAGCAGATGGTTTCGCGACAACATCACCCTTGCCACTTCTATTGCTTATGCGGGCGTGTCCGTGGGGATGTTGTCTGTTGCGCCTTTGGCACAAATCCTCATTGAATCCCAGGGCTGGCGGGAAACCTATTTTATTCTTGCGTTGCCACCTATCTTGGTGTTGCCAATATTATTTTTGCTCCCCTGGAAGCAGATCAATGGCGGCACTTCTGGTCTTGAAGCAGCAACAGCACGACACTTCCTCATGCCCAAACATGTGCTGGCGCAACCAACATTCTGGGGCTTGTTCATGAGCTTTTATGCCACTTCTGTGGCTATTTGGACCACGGCCCTGCAAGTGGTTGCTTACCTCATCGAGATTGGCTTTTCTGCCATCACCGCAGCGACATCTTTTGGGGTTATTGGTGCGATGAGTATCTTTGGCATGCTGGGCACAGGCTTTCTGGCTGATCGGTTTGGCCGCAAGTTGGTGGTGACCTGCAGTTTTCTGACCACCATTCTTGGCGTCGTCATGATTTGGTCGCTCTCTGCCCATCCAAGCACCTTCATGCTTTTTGTCAGCGTGGTTATTTTTGGCCTTACCATGGGTTCAAGGGGGCCGGTCATTTCCTCCCTGGTGGCAAGGCTATACCCCAACATGGTTGGGGCCGTTTATGGAACCGTGACCATTGCCTTTGGTCTGGGTGCAGCCACCGGGGGAATTTTGTCTGGTTTTTTGCGTGACACAACCGGCGGTTATGATGCGGTTTTCATGGCATCCATCATTGCGTGCGTTTTGGGCCTGATGCCCTATTGGCTGCTTCACACGCTGGCCCATGGCGCATGGCCTTCGGGAAAGGATGCGTCATCATGATGGAACATGATCAAATACGTGAAGCTGTTTTGCGCATGATGGCACCCTTTGATGATGAATATTGGCGGGCATGCGACCGTGACCATCGCTTCCCAGAAGAATTCCGTCAGGCAGTTGTTGATGCAGGTTGGCTGGGCATAGCCGTGCCGGAAGCGTTTGGGGGTTCTGGGCTTGGGGTTCGCGAGGGGGTGGTCCTGATGGAATCCATTGCCAATTCGCCGGGCGCCATGTCCGCAGCATCAAGCGTCCATATGGATGTTTTTGGACCTAAGGCCATCACCCATCATGGAAGTGATGAACAAAAAGCCAAATATCTTCCCGAGATCATTTCTGGAAGATTGCGCACTTGTTTTGGCGTCACTGAGCCAGGGGCCGGGCTTGATACCGGTAGCATCACCACCGAGGCCCGCCAGGATGGTGAAGATTACGTCATCCATGGCCAAAAAATTTGGACCTCCACGGCACAGCAAGCAGATCGGGTGATGCTCTTGGCGCGCACAAGCCCAAGGGATGAGGTTTCAAAAAGCACTGATGGTTTGAGTCTTTTTTTTGCACCCCTCGACCCCAAAAATGTGGAAATCAAGGAAATTCCAAAAATGGGGCG
>DKOD01000163.1 GCA_002469865.1 Alphaproteobacteria bacterium UBA7371
GGGTTAAATGGCGAGATATTCCCGACGCAGTTCTGCATTATCCAAGACTTCCTTAGCTGTGCCGTCAAAAACAACGGAACCAGTATCTAGGATAACGGAGCGATCTGACAATTCCAGTGCCGCAATGGCATTCTGCTCCACGATGATCGTGGTGATGCCCTGGTCGCGGATATGGTGCAGGGTTTTTTCGATTTCTTGCACAATAACCGGGGCAAGACCTTCAAAAGGTTCATCAAGCAGCAGCACCTTAATGTCCCGTGCCAGGGCTCGGGCAATGGATAACATTTGTTGCTCACCACCTGACATCGTCACGCCTTCTTGCTTGCGGCGCTCGCCCAGCCGGGGGAATAGGTCGTAGATGCGTTCCAAGGTCCAGCCGACGGGTTCAGTGATCTGGGCAAGTTGCAAATTTTCTTCCACGGTCAGGCCCGGGATGATGCGGCGGTCTTCAGGCACCAAAGCACAGCCAGCAACAGCTGCCTCATGGGAGCTCATGGAGTGCAAATGCTGGTGATCAAGCCAGATTTCTCCCTGCCTCAATTGTGGATCACCGAGCCTGGCAATGGTGCGTAAGGTGGATGTCTTACCGGCGCCATTGCGGCCCAAAAGGGCTAAGATCTCACCTTCATGAACGTTAAAACTAACGCCTTGAACGATGTAACTCTCCCCATAATAGGCATGCATGTTGTAGACAGATAGATATGCAGGCGCTGTGCTGGCATGGTTTGCATTTTTGTCTAATTCCGGCTGCATCGCTGCTTATCCTTCTTTATGTCCGCCGAGATAGGCTTCCTGTACCTTTGGGTGCCCTTTGATATTCTCTGGTTTGTCATCAACAAGTGGGGTGCCGCGGGCCATCACGGTGACATGTTCTGCCAGGCTAAACACCACATGCATGTCATGTTCGATGATGGCCAATGTGATGTCCCGGGTCTCGCGGATCTCCCGGAGCAAGTCGATGGTGTTGTTGGTGTCGGCCCGGGCCATGCCTGCGGTCGGTTCGTCAAGCAACAAAAGTCGGGGTTCTTGGCTCAGGCACATGGCCATTTCCAGGCGGCGTTTGTCACCTCGTGAGAGGCTCGCTGCGCGCATGCCCAGTTTTTCATACATATTGACATCCTGGAGCATTTTTTTGGCTTTTTCCACGATGTCTTTTTCATCCTCCACATGCTCAATGCAATGAAGTCGGAAAGCGCCATCGCGTTTGGCAAAAAGCGGGATGAGGATGTTCTCATAGACCGTCATGTCACCAAAGATTTCTGGCGTTTGGAACACCCGGCTCACACCCATCTGATTGATTTCATGGGGCTTGCGGCCAATCAAGGAATTGCCGTCAAATTCCACGCTGCCCTCATCGGGAATAAGCTTGCCCACCAACACATTCAAAAGGGTGGACTTGCCAGCACCATTAGGTCCGATGATGGCATGGACGGTGTTTTCTTTGACCGAAATATTCACGTCATCCAGGGCTTTAAGACCACCGAAGCGCTTGGAGACATTTTTGATTTCAAGAATACTCAATGCCCTATCTCCTTACTCGGCAGGCTGGGATGATTTTTCACCCTCAGTCTTTTTCTTGCGGCCAAACATATTGCCGATGCGCTGACCACCCTCAACCAGACCACCGGGAAGGAAAATCACCACACACATGAAAATAATCCCAAGGGTGAGGTGCCAGCCTTTGCCGATAAACGGGTAAATGACGAACACGAGAATATCCGCAATGCTGTCGGGCAACATGGCAAACCATTCATAAAGAATATCGGCATTGATCTTTGAAAGGATGTTTTCCATGTATTTGATAAGGCCAGCCCCTAATATAGGTCCGACGATGGTGCCGGTGCCGCCCAGAATGGTCATCAACACCACCTCACCGCTTGCGGTCCAGAACATGCGCTCCGGACCCACCTGGGTGTCCATGGCCACCATCAGACCGCCAGCGAGACCTGCATACATTCCTGAGATCACAAAGGCAGCCAAGGTGTAAGGCTTTGGGTTTAGGCCTGTGTAGCGCATACGCTGTTGGTTGGATTTGACAGCCCTGAGCATCACGCCAAATGGTGAGCGGAAAATACGTATCGCAATATAAAGGGCGATAATCATCACAATGGCGGCCACGTAATAGCCCACATTGAAGGTGAAAACCCAACCGCTAAGCGCCAATTCGTAGCTTGTGCCCATTTCAAGGCCAAAGAGATTTGCTCTTGGTGCCTCACCACTGGCGAGGGCTGCATCAAGCATTCTTGGGTCACTGATTTTGGGCTGCAAGCCAGTTTCGCCACCGGTGATGGGGGTGAGGACAGAATAGGCGAGCGCGAAAGACATTTGGGCAAATGCAAGCGTCAGGATCGAGAAGTAAATGCCTGTACGCTTGAGGGAGATATAACCAACCGCAACAGCAAAAATGCCCGCGATCAACACCGACATGATGATGCCCGGGATCACATTCATGGTCAGCAGCTTCATCATCCAAATGGCGGCATAGCTGCCCACGCCCAAAAAGGCGGCATGGCCAAAGGAGAGATAGCCCGTTAGGCCAAACAGGATGTTAAAACCAATGGCAAAGATCCCAAAAATCACAAAACGCTGCATCAAATCAGGATAGCCAGCATTAAATTGGGCAAGCCCTGAAGCTTCTGGAAATGGGTTCAAGATGAAGGGCGCAAAGATGGTTAAGACGACCACCAGCAGGAAAATGCGTATGTCTGATTTGCTGAGTCCAAGCATGATTAATCCTCCATCACGCCTTTGCGACCCATCAAGCCCCGGGGACGGGTCAGCAGAATGATGATGGCCACGAGGTAGATAATGATCTGGTTGATGCCTGGCAGGATGGCGATGACCTCTTTCATGGAGGCAAAGCTTTCAAGGATGCCTAACAGAAAGCCAGCCAACACGGCACCAGACAGCGAGCCCATGCCGCCAACCACAACAACCACGAAGCTTAGGACAAGAAAATCCATGCCCATATGGTAGTTGGGTGCATTGATGGGTGTGTACATAAGACCGGCCAGGCCAGCCACCACGGCGGCAATGGCAAACATGATGGTGAAGCGGCGGTCAATATTGATACCGAGCAGCCCGACTGTTTCGCGGTCGGCCATACCGGCACGCACCACCATGCCAAAGGTCGTGAATTGTAAGAAGGAAAAGACCGCAGCAATGATGCCCATGGAAAATAGGAAATACACCAAACGCCAATAGGGGTAGATGATGGTGTCTTCTGCAAGCCCCACCGCCGCACCAAAATCAAAGCTGCCGGCAAACATTTCCGGGGCAGGGGTTGGGATTGGGTTGGCCCCGTAGAAAAACTTGATGATTTCTTGCAAAACAATGGCAAGGCCAAAGGTTACCAAAATCTGATCGGCATGGGGGCGACGGTAGAAATGCTTGATCAGCCCGCGCTCCATCACATAACCAATTAAGATCATGACGGGGATGGCAAATAGGATGGATATGGGGACAGCCCAATCCAAAATACCCGAACCAAGATTGGGCCCAAGCCAGCTTTCTATATAGGTGGTGTCCACCTTCAAGGGGTTCCCCAGAAAATCCTTTTTTGTCGGGTCAATGGTCTGGAAGGAGATGTTGAGAATGCGCTGGAAGGTGACAGCGCAGAAGGCGCCAACCATGAACAAGGCGCCATGGGCGAAGTTCACCACCCCAAGTGTGCCAAAAATGAGCGTCAGTCCTAGGGCAATGAGGGCGTAAGCCGATCCCTTATCAAGCCCATTGAGGATTTGAAGGAGAATTGCGTCCATGATCTCCACCTAAAAGAGGATAAGATATTGCTCCATTGAGCATTGGGAAAAAATGACCCGACCGCCACAAAAGGCGACCGGGTCTTGTTTGGTGTAAATTATGCGCCGTTATTGAACCCACCAAGTTCACCGCCGAAGATGCTGGCATCATAAATGACCTGGTCAACTGGGGTGATTTCCACCACTTCCAAAAGGTCATATTCAGAGGTTGGGTTTTCCTTACCACGCACGACCAGAACATCCTTAAAGCACTGGTGGTCTTCCGCACGGTAAAGGGTTGGGCCATTTCCAAGACCATCGAACCTGAAGCCCTCAAGTGCTTCGCCAACAGCCGAAGGCTTAAAGCTCTTCGCCCTTGTGCAGGCATCGGCATAAAGAATGGTCTGCACATAGCAAGTATGGGCAGCCTGGCTTGGTGGGAAACCGTATTTCTCACCAAAGGATTTCACAAAGGCCGCAGAGGCAGCATCTGGTGCAACCTTTTTGCCACTAGCATCGGTGAAGCCTTGGGCCAGTGACCAATGCCAGTTGGTCGAACCGAAGATGCCCTTCACGTTTGCGCCGGCACCCTTGGCCATGAGGCGGGAGTAAAGAGGAACAACGATTTCAAAATTCTTATCATTGACCATCTTTTCGCGCAGGCCAAACTGAACAGCATTGGTGAGGGAGTTCACCATATTGCCACCATAATGGTTAAGAACAAGCACATCGGCGCCGGACTGTAGAACAGGTGCAATATAGGATGAGAAGTCCGTCTGGGTCAGCGGTGTGCGTACGGCAGCAACCGTTTCCCAACCAAGAGCTTCGGTGGAGTTTTTCACCGCTTCTTCGGTGGTGTAACCCCAGTTATAGTCCGCCGTCAGATGGTAGGCTTTGCGATCGTTGCCATAGGCATTGGCAAGCACGGGAGCAAGTGCCGCACCGGTCATGTAGGAATTGAAGAAGTGACGGAAACCATTGGCTTTCTTATCCTTACCAGTGGTGTCGTTGGAGTGGGTAAGGCCCGCCATGAAGATGACGCCAGCTTCCTGGCAGAGAGCTTGCACGGCCACGGCCACGCCTGAGGAAGAACCACCTGTGATCATGATGGCGCCATCTTTCTCGATCATGGAGCGGGCGGACGCACGTGCGGCATCAGACTTGGTCTGGGTGTCGCCGGTCACATACTCGACTTTTTTGCCAAGGATGCCTGTGCCATCCAAAGCTTTGGATGAGAAGGTATTCAACATGCCGCCGTCACCTTCGCCATTGAGGTGCTCAACAGCCAATTGGTAGGCGCGTAGCTCGTCGGCACCCTCATCAGCATAAGGACCTGATTGGGGCACATTGAAGCCAAGTGTTACGGTGTTGCCGGTTGGGGCATTGGTGAAGCCTGAATGACCACCTGCCCAGGCTGAGCTTGTGAATATGGTTGGCATGGCAAGACCAGCACCTGCGATGGTGCCGCCCTTGAGGATGCCGCGACGGGTAATTTTGATGTCTGACATGTAGATCCCCTGTAAGACGATGATAAGAAGTTCAAATCTTTATGTATGGCCATTTTCTGGCTCTTATTGAACGTGGTATCATCTTGAGAATTTTCAACAATGGCAAGGAGACTTAAGTCTTAAACCTTCACACAGCCTGTTCATGGCATGGATGAGGCGCTGCCCTTTGGGTGTTTGGGGCACGCCCAAGCTTGGATCCAACAAAGCTTGAAAATCATTTGTTCTGCGGGAAGAGTTGGGTCCATTATGGCTGCATTGGTTTCATTGGGGATGTCATGAACAACACGCTGATCGTCATCATCACCCTGGCAAGCTACCTGGCCATGCTGATGCTGATTGCACGCTGGTTTGAAAACAGACAGGGACCCTCACGGCCCTGGAGTCAAAATCTTGTCTACATGCTGGGGCTAGCAGTCTATTGCACCTCCTGGACATTGCTTGGCAGCATTGGTCTGGCAGCTTCTGCCGGATGGGCATTTTTGCCAATCTATGTGGGCCCCATCCTTGTGTTCTTGCTCGCAAAGCCCTTTTTGCGCCGTTACTTGGAATTGGCATCGGACAATAATGTCACCTCTTTGGCAGATTTCCTGGCAAGCCGATTTGGCCGAAGCAGAACAATTTCCCTTCTTGTGACCTTGGCGGTGACCTTTGTTTCGGTTCCCTACCTGGCGCTCCAAGTCAAAGCGATTGACGACACCACTGCCCTAATGGCCGGTTCGGCGGATTTGGGCCAATGGATTTCCCTGCCCGTGCTCTTTGTGATGGCTTTATTTGCCACGTCATTCATTGGCCGCGATGGCGCTGTGTCGGCGAGGTCTAAGGGTCTGTTGATTACCGTTGCGGTGGAATCTGGTCTTAAGCTGCTTGCGGCCCTGATTGTGGGCGTTGGTATTGTTTATTTTATGAATGACGGAGCGGTGTGGCAGGCGCCTCAATGGGAGGTGATGACGCGGGCCACGCCGCCCTTGGTTGATCTTGCCATCATCGCCATTTTGGCGGCAGCCGCGGCCCTGTGCCTGCCTAGGCAGTTTCACATGATGGTGCTGGAGCATCCCGGTGGCAAAAGCCTGCCCATAGCCCGTTGGATGTTTCCCATGTATTTGTTGCTCATCAATTTGTTTGTTTTGCCCGTGGCCATTATTGGCAACCAGCAATTTGGCGGGTCGATATCCCCAGACATGTATTTGTTGGCCATCCCTGCATCGCAAGGCTATGAATTTCTGGCTTTGCTGGCTTTGTTGGGGGGGTTTTCCGCAGCAACAGCCATGGTGTTGGTCACCAGTTTCGCTCTTTCCACCATGATCACCAACGAAATTCTTATTCCCGCAGTGCTCAGGTTTGGCAAGGTTTCCAACATCAGCAAATTCGATGCGCGAAAGGTTGTTTTGTTCAGGCGTTTGGCTGTGGTGATGATCCTCATTGCTGCCTATGGCGCCTATCAGGGCTTGGCCCAAGATCGTGCGCTGGCACAGATTGGCTTGGTAAGTTTTGCGGGCATTGCCCATTTTGCGCCGGCCTTGGTGTTGGGCATCATTTGGCGCGATGCCAGCAGCAATGGCGTGATCCTTGGCTTGCTGGCAGGCCTTGGCTCCTGGGTGTTGTTGGTCATGCTGCCGGAACTTGGCTTTGTGGATACTTCCGGGGGGATCATTGCCACGCTGCGCGAAGAGGTTTTTCTCATCACGCCAGGATATGGGACCCTTGCGCAGGCATCCCTATTTAGCCTGACCTTAAATGTTTTGGTGACCATAGGCGCGTCATTTTTGATGGCGGCAAGCCATGAAGAGCACCTACAGGCCACGCGGTTTTTGAACCCATTGCGGGAATCGCAGCGCAACCTTGAGCGGCTTGTTGATGATGGGCGGGTGTTGGTTCGGGTTGGAGATCTTCGCCAATTGCTTGAGCCATATTTGGGGGAGGAGCACACAGCCCGTGAATTTGCTGAGCTTGCCAAACGGGGTGGTTACAATATCGACGACGATGGCCAAGCTCCAATTAAGCTTATTAGGGATTGTGAGTTTCTGTTGTCAGGCATTTTGGGCCGTGCCAGTGCCCGTTTGGTCATGGCCATGAGCTTGGAACGTCGGCGTTTGGATGTGGACAACATCCTTGCGCTTTTGGACGATGCCAGCGAGGCGATACAATATTCCCGTGCGGTGCTGGAAGCTGCGATCGAAAATCTGGTGCAGGGCGTGGGTGTGTTTGATGAGGAATTAAAGCTGATATGTCGGAATGAGCGCTTTCATGACCTTCTCCTACTGCCGCCACATTTGACCAAAATGGGCACCAACCTCGAGGATATCCTGCGCCATATCGCCAGAAGGGGTGAGTTTGGGCCTGGCGATGTGGATGATATCGTCAACCAGCGCCTGGATGCCTATCGACGCATGGAAGATGATGTGTACATTCGCGAGCGGCCCGATGGCACGGTGCTTGAAATCCTCACCCGACCAATTCCTGGCCTTGGGGTTGTGGCAAGCTATCATGACATCACCGAGAAGGTGCGGGCGGAACGCACCTTAAAACTGACCAACGCCATCTTGGAAAAGAAGGTGCTCGAACGGACCCAAGAATTGCAGGCTACCAACGCAGCCCTAAGGGCTGCCCAACGGGAAGCCGAACGCGCCAACCGTTCCAAAACCAGGTTCTTCGCTGCGGCAAGCCACGACCTTCTGCAGCCCCTCAATGCTGCCAGGCTCTTTGTGTCCAGCCTTGCGGACCGGGAGCGTGGGGATGAAGATAAGGAATTGATGCAGCGGGCCGAAGCATCACTAGCTGCTGTTGATGACCTGCTTAATACGTTGTTGGACATCACCAGACTTGATGCTGGCGTTATGCCCATCAACCTTAGGGAGGTTGCCTTAGACGAAGTCTTGGAACCACTGGCAGCCGAGTTTCGTGCCCTGGCAGAGCGAAAGAAACTCAAACTTACCTATGTGCCCACGTCACTTATGGTCAGAACCGACCCCAAACTTCTGCGCAGGGTTGTTGCGAATTTTTTGGCAAATGCGGTGCGCTACACAGAAGATGGACGCATCCTTTTGGGTTGCCGCCGGCAACAAGGGCGGGTTGTGCTGCAAGTTGGTGACACCGGCATCGGCATCGCGCCCAACCGCGTTTCTGAGGTGTTCATGGAATTCAAGCGCTTGGAATCAGCAGAAAAACTGGCCCATGGGCAAGGTCTCGGGCTAGCCATTGTGCAGCGTATTGCCAACAGCCTAAATCACGAACTGAAACTCGCGTCGATTCCAGGCAGGGGCACCATGATGTCCATCTTGCTGCCCATGGTGGAAAAGACCATAGCCCCGGCGCCTGCCATGGACTTAGGCCGCATGTCGGGGCCAGGTCGTAGCCTAAAGAACCTGCCGCTTATTTTCATCGATGATGAGCCTGATATCAGGAAGGCCTTGTCGGGCTTGTTGGAGCGTTGGGGGGTGAAGGTGCAAGTCTGTGCAACCCCGCAAGAGGTCTTAAGCCTGTTCAGAAATGGAAAGGGAACCCCCTTGTTGGTGGCGGACTTTTTCCTCTCAGACCCAATGGATGGTTTGCAATTAATCGCGGCATGTCGCGCTGAAATGCCAGCATTGAAGGCCTTGTTGATCACGGCGCACCGAGATGACGATGTGATGCAACGGGCACAAGATCTTCACGTAACCGTGATCCATAAACCCGTTAGACCTGCAGCATTGCGCGCGGCTTTAAGCCATGTGGCATGAATGATGGGGATAGCCCCAGGTCAGTCGTCAAAAACTTTTTAAGGGGTAATGACGGCTTCGCGTGCTTCATCGGATGATTTGTCTTCCACAGCCAAACGGCCTGCCACGATAACCGCTTGGGTTCTGCTGTTCACGTTAAGTTTTTGCAAGATTGCTGACACATGGGCCTTCACGGTCGCCTCGGAAATACCCAATTCATAGGCAATTTGCTTATTGAGCTTGCCTTCGGTGAGGAAGGTGAGCACCCGCACCTGTTGTGGGGTTAATGAAGCCATGCGACGTCCGAGATCATCTTCTTCTATATGGCTGCCTTCCTCCAGGGTGGCGGGGAAAGATGTTTCGCCATCAAGAACCATGGAAATAGCTGTTTTGATCTCTTTGAGCCCAGTGGATTTGGGAATATAGCCCGATGCACCAAATCGTGCCGCAGACATGATCACACTGTCATCTTCAATGGCCGAAACGATGATGACGGGGATTTGTGGTTGTTCAGCCCTGAGATACACAAGCCCTGCAAAACCCTTCATGCCCGGCATGTTCAAATCAAGAACCACCAATTCGGCATCTGGGTGCCTTTTGACCGCGTCATGCGCGTCGTCAAAGCCTTGGGCCTCAATGATGCGAATTTTGCTGTCCAAGGCTGCAATGGATTGTGCCAGTGCGACACGGAATAATGGATGGTCGTCGGCCACAATAATGACGCGTCCCTGTGCCATGTCTCCTCCCTCATAGTTTTTTTGTTTGTTGGGGTTTAGGATAACAACAAAGAGAATGAACACCAACTGCTCATGGAGCATATTATGTCGATTGCCAACGGAGATGGCCTCTGGGCTGACTGCTTATTGCCCCTGAAAGAGGGCACCGCCTGGCGGGTTCGGGAAATCACTTCAAACGATGATTGGGGGCAAGGTTTGCAGGAGCATGAGTTGGCCCGCCTCAAAGCACAGAAATTTTGTGGAAAAACTTTTGATTTTGGGGTGTTAGAGGCCAGCCAGGAAATTTTGTTGGTTGTCGATCCCGACCAAATTCGTGCTGGTTGGGGGGTCTTGGCCCAGAAATTAGGGCCCATTGGTTTGGCCATAGATCCCCAAGATGTGGGCTTCATCCAACGGGCCGTGGGGTTCTGTTCTGGGGTGCGTCAATTTGACGAGACGAGCCCGTATCTTGTGGCCGATACCGAGTTGGCGCCAGAGCAAAAAGTCATTCTTCAGTCCTTCCTTTCGGGCATCAAACTCATTGAAGCCCCCACATCATTGCTGGGTGTGGAGGGTTTGATGTGCGCAGGACGTCTGTTGGGGGATCTGCATAACGCAATTGTTGAAATCATCGCGGTTGATGAGTTGCAGGATCAATATCCTGCCATCCATGCGGTGGGTCGTGCCGCCGAAGAAGCCCCGCGCCTATTGCATCTTGCCTGGGGTGCCAAGGATCATCCGCGTCTTTGCCTGGTGGGAAAGGGCGTGGTGTTTGATAGCGGCGGCCTAAACCTTAAGCCTGGAGGTTCCATGGCCTTGATGCGTAAGGATATGGGTGGGGCTGCCTTTGTGCTGGCCCTGGCGTCGGCCATCATGGCAAGGAAATTGCCTGTCCGGTTAGAGGTTTATGTGCCGGCGGTGGAAAATGCCATTGGCCCTGGAGCCTTGAGGCCTGGGGACATCATGGCCACCAGGGCCGGGCTTGAGGTGGAAATTGGCAATACCGATGCCGAGGGGCGTCTTATTCTGGCCGATGCGCTTGCCCTGGCCACTGAGCAAGAGTTGGATTTGTTGATCGATGTCGCCACCCTCACGGGCGCAGCCAGGGTCGCCATGGGCTTTGACCTTACCCCCTACATGTCCCGTGACACCGAAACCCGAAATGCATTGTTGCAGGTTGCCGAGGGGGTCAATGACCCCCTTTGGCCGCTGCCACTTTGGGAAGATTATGGCCGCAAATTGCGCACACCCTTTGCGGACCTCAATAATGTTGGTGATGACGGTGCCGGTGGCGCCATTATTGCGGCATGTTTCTTGTCCCGCTTTTGTGGGGCGGCCGATGATTGGCTGCATCTTGATTTGGCTGCCTGGGACCATGGTGACCGGCCGGGCAGGCGCAAAGGTGGTGCCATGGCTGGATGGTTCTCCCTGCTCTCCTAT
>DKOD01000084.1 GCA_002469865.1 Alphaproteobacteria bacterium UBA7371
GGGGCGGTTTTTTATTGCCCAAAACCTAAAGACTTTAATGCAATCCCGATATCGTCAAGGACGCCAGGATCTTCAATGGTGGCGGGCATCTTAAATTCTTCGCCATCGGCAATTTTCTGGATGGTCGCCCGCAAAATTTTGCCCGAACGTGTTTTGGGCAACCGTGCGACCACGGCCACATGTTTGAAGGCGGCCACGGGGCCAATGCGATCCCGAACCATCTGGACACATTCTTTGGAAATATCTTCATGGGCTTTATCCACGCCAGATGAAAGCACCACAAAGCCCACAGGCAATTGCCCTTTCAATTCGTCAGCGACACCCACCACGGCACATTCTGCAACATCAGGATGCTCGGCCAATACTTCTTCCATGGCACCGGTGGAGAGGCGATGGCCTGCCACGTTAATGACATCATCGGTCCGTGACATGACAAAAATATACCCATCCTCATCAATCAAACCTGCGTCACCGGTTTCATAATAGCCTGGGTAACGCGAGAAATAGCTTTTGATGTAACGTTCCGGTGCATTCCAGACGGTGGCAAAGACTGAAGGTGGCAGGGGCAACTTGGCGCAGATAGCGCCAATGGTGCCTGCGGGGACCTCACGACCTTCCTCATCAAGGACCACAATGTCCCAACCGGGAACCGGGCGGGTGGGGGAGCCAGCTTTTACAGGAAGCAGCTCGATGCCCATGCAATTGGCCGCAATCGGCCAACCTGTTTCGGTTTGCCACCAATGATCAATCACCGGGCGATTGAGTTGTTCTTCTGACCAACGAAGGGTGTCAGGGTCACAACGTTCGCCTGCCAAGAACAATGCTTGTAGGCAAGAGGTGTCATATTTTTTGAGATATTCACCCGTTGGGTCTTGCTGCCGGATGGCGCGAATAGCCGTTGGGGCGGTGAAAAAAGATTTTACACCATGCTCACTGATGACGCGCCAATAAGTGCCTGGATCAGGTGTGCCAACGGGTTTTCCTTCAAAAAGCACCGTGGTGCATCCATGGAGAAGAGGGCCATACAGGATGTAGGAGTGTCCCACCACCCAGCCAATGTCGGATGCTGCCCAGAACACATCACCAGGCTCAACATTATAGATATGTTTCATGGACCATTTCAGTGCGACGGCATGACCACCATTATCCCTAACGATGCCTTTTGGTTGGCCGGTCGTGCCGGAGGTGTAGAGCACATAGAGCGGATCTGTGGCCTTGACCGGCACGCAGGGGTGGGGAGTGTCGTGGCTTGCGACGCTGAGCCAATCAAGATCTCGGCCCTCGACCATGTCTGCCATAAGTTCGGGGCGTTGGTGGATCACACAGAATTCAGGCTTGTGGTCAGCCAGCTTGATGGCTTCATCCAATAAGGGCTTATAAGCCACTTGTCGGCCTGGTTCGATGCCACAGGAGGCTGCAATCACAACCTTGGCGCTGGAATCATCAATCCGTACGGCCAATTCGCTTGCGGCAAAGCCACCAAACACAATGGAATGAACGACCCCAAGCCTTGCGCAGGCCATGGTGGCGACCACGGCTTCCGGGATCATGGGCATGTAGATCACGGCCCGATCACCCTTGGTCAAACCTCGGGCTGCCAGGCCGCCTGCAAAATGGGCAACTTGATCGCGCAATTGCTCATAGCTGATATGTTGTTTCTGGTTGGTGACTGGGGAGTCGTAAATAATGGCGGTCTGCGCACCACGACCCTCCTCAACATGACGGTCGAGGGCATTAAAACATGTGTTCAATTCACCATCGGTGAACCAATAGGTGCTGGGTGCTTGGGATTGGTCGCAAACAACGGTAAATTCCTTGAACCATTGAATATCACCGGCCGCCTCGCGCCAGAAGACTTCGCGTTGGTGAATGGAATGTTCCCAAATGGCTTGGATGCCTTGTGACATGGCCATGATCCTCACTTTTTGTTGCTCAAAGCGATATGGCAGGCGCCCTGGGCGCCCGCCCATGATGCTAAAGACTTAGATCAGAAGAACAGCGAAATATCACGATGTGATGCTTGGCAATTGGAAAGTGGGGTAACCAATTCCTCGGGAACACGTGACAGAGAGCGCAGACCAATGGTGAGCCTGACATTTTCTGCATATTGGGCCAGGTCATCCCGGATGCTTTGCGCCGCATTTTTCCGCCAATCCAATTCTGTTGCCAGTACGGATTGTGCCGATGTGATCAAAGCAATGGCTTTTTCCCGATCATCTTGTTTGTTTTTGTCGAAGATACGACGGGCTTTGGACAAATCACTCCGGACAATTTGACCACCAGCAAGTGGTGCCAACATGGCTTCAATTTCTTTGGTTTGCTCGGTCAGCATGGCCATGTCGCCGGTGGCTGCTTGGCCAACCAATGTTGCCAATGGGTTTGTTACTTTTTCAAGATCTGGCGCAGCATCAATCACCGCGACCAGTTCTGTTACCGGTTCATAGGCCTCGGCCATGGCCCTGCTTGCGAGGCGGTCTGCCTTGGCAACTTTCTTCAAAGCCCCACGGAACTTTTTGGAAATTCCTTCCCACTCAGGTGGAATCATCTTTTCAAGTTCAGCAATGTTGGCTTCATGTTTTTGGATCTCGAGCGTGATTTCTTCCATCTCTTCGACCTCATTGCCGCTTTGGGCATATAGGAATTTGCGCTTATTTTCTTCGATAAAGCGAACTTCCCGGCGGATATCACGTTCCAATTCACGAACCCTTGTGTGGATGGGGCGGTAGTCAGGGATTAGGGCCTTTTCCTCATCCAAAGCAATCTTTGCCTCGTTAAGCAGAGGGTAGATTTTGTCAGCATTTTCCAAAACCTTGGCCATGGATTTGGCCTGCTTGTCGGGCAAAAGGCTGAAATTCACATTCTTTATCGAAGCGATGGATGCCTCAATATTGGTGCGCTCCTGGGCAAAAGAATCCAGCAGATACTCGTCAATGCAAGCCTCAAGCTTCGGATTTTTGGGCGGC
>DKOD01000007.1:0-1568 GCA_002469865.1 Alphaproteobacteria bacterium UBA7371
CTTCGCAAAGGTGAGGCCGGTGCCATCATTGCAGAATTGAACAAATACACCGAGCCCAACAAATACCGTGTCGACCAATATTTTGATCTGGACATCATCCCAGAAGAAGAAAACAGACGGCTGGAACGACTGACCTTTGAAAAATCCTCCCTGGAAACGCTGGTCGTCAAACGGGATGGGGATATTCTCACCTCACAATTGGACAAAATCCCAACCTTCACCGAACGAAGGCTGTTGGTGGTCCCTGTTGAGGGGTCCATTTGGCAAGTAAGTGGCGCCCATGGCGTGCCCGCCAATATTCGCGCCAACATGCTCAACATCCTATCCTATGGCCTTGATCTGCAGCGTGAGGTTCAGCCCGATGACCGGTTTGAAATCATTTATGACGCCACGGTCACCAAAGAGGGTGACGTGGTCGGCTCTGGCGCCATTCAATATGTGGCTCTGATCCAAAAAAACCGCTCCAAACGTTATTTCCGTTTTGAAGATCCGGGTTTCGGCATCGACTATTATGATGAACAGGGGCGTTCTTCCAAAAAGCTTCTCATGAAAACCCCTGTGGATGGGGCAAGGCTTTCATCTCATTTTGGCATGCGCAAGCACCCCATTCTTGGCTATTCCAAGATGCATACAGGCACCGACTTTGCAGCCCCCACAGGCACCAAGATCTATGCCGCAGGTTCAGGCAAGGTGGTGCGTGCAGGCTGGCTGGGTGGCTACGGCAATTACATCCGCCTCAAACACCGCTCTGGCTATGAAACAGCCTATGCCCACATGGTTCGTTTCGCCAAAGGCATCCGCACCGGTGTGTCGGTCAGTCAGGGTCAGGTCATTGGCTATGTGGGCAGCACAGGCAGATCCACAGGACCCCATCTTCATTATGAAGTGCTGTTGAATGGCAAACATGTGAACCCCATGGGCCTCAAGCTGCCCTCTGGCCGTGATCTTGAGAAAAAATCCCTGCCAGCCTTCCAGCAAATGGTGGCCATGGTGGAAGAGGCCCTGCCTGGTGACATTGATAAGGCCTATTTGGCAAAGCTTGAGGTCAAGAAACCAGCCGCACCGACAACCCCAGTGGTGCGCAAGGAAACACCACCCCAGCCATTACGTCGCCCAAAGGGTTAAAATTTGCCTCTTTTATGGGCCGTCATGCCGGCTGGGTTTGCCCTCTTTTTTCAAGCCAAAGCGGCGCCTTAAGGCCGGCAAGCTTCGGCGTAAAAAGATTTTGACCCTGCCAAATAGTCTTGGGTATCGGATGCTCAAATGCACGAAGCGGCGCCGCACCCAAAAAGAATGGGTCAAAAGCATCACCAAGCCCAAGATAGCCAAGGGCACGCCAAAACCAAATGGCCATGGCAATGGTGTCATGATTAAGCCGACCACCAACAAAAACCACCCCACCGACAGGTAAATGACTTTTTTGGGCTGGTTTGGCTGCTCATTCATGGACACGTGACTGCGGGCTCACTTTTGAAAAAACGTTATTTTTTCTTTTTCCACAGACATGGGCTTCATGACCACCCCCACCCACAGCTTACATCATGATGCTGACCTCAATTGGCTAAGAT
>DKOD01000007.1:1912-6797 GCA_002469865.1 Alphaproteobacteria bacterium UBA7371
AGATATTCACAATAGGTGAAGCTTCAATTGATGATCGGCTACCGAAACCCGTGCCGCACCACCCTCGCCTATGTCACCGGCCAGGATCATTTCAGAAAGAGGGTTTTGCACCTCCTGTTGGATAACCCTTTTCAAAGGTCGGGCCCCATAAACAGGGTCAAAACCTTTTTTTGCCAGCCACAAACGGGCAGCATCATCCACTTGAAGCCCCATTCGCATGTCTTCCAAGCGCATCAGCAAGCTTTTGAGCTGAATATCCACGATCTGGCCCATATCTTCTTCGGCCAGGCGGTCAAAGATAAGGATTTCATCCAGTCGGTTTAAGAATTCCGGCCTAAAATGACCCCGAACCACCTCCATGATGGAGGCTCGGACCTGATCATCCAACACATCATCAATCAACTCAGACCCCAAATTCGACGTCATGATGATGATGCAATTGCGAAAATCCACCGTACGGCCCTGGCCATCGGTCAGGCGACCTTCATCCAACACCTGCAAAAGAACATTAAAGGTGTCGGGATGGGCTTTTTCCACCTCATCAAACAGCACCACCTGATAGGGCCGCCTGCGGACAGCCTCGGTGAGCACACCACCTTCTTCATAGCCGACATAGCCTGGAGGCGCGCCGATGAGCCTGGCCACGGAATGTTTTTCCATGAACTCACTCATGTCGATGCGCACCATGGCTTGGTCATCATCAAACAGGAATTGGGCCAGTGCCTTGGTGAGCTCTGTTTTGCCCACACCGGTGGGGCCAAGGAACATAAAGCTACCCAGGGGCCGGTTGGGGTCTTGAAGACCTGCCCGGGCACGGCGCACAGCTTGTGACACCGCGCGAACAGCTTGCTTTTGACCAACCACACGTTGGGCAATTGCTTCTTCCATCCGCAGCAGCTTGTCCCGCTCACCTTCAAGCATTCTCTCCATGGGAATGCCCGTCCAACGGGCCACCACCGAGGCCACATCCTCGGGGCTGACCGCATCTTGGACAGGCCCGTCATGGGCACGTTCGGCAAATTCCTGCAATTTTTGCTCAAGCTGGGGGATGGTGCCATAGGACAATTCCCCAGCTTTGGCGAGGTCACCGGCACGTTGGGCCTGTTCCAGGGCGATCCGGGCAGCTTCCAATTGCTCCTTCACACCGGTGGTATCCTGGAGGGATTTTTTCTCCTCCATCCAGCGGGCGGTCATGGCCCGTGACGCCTCGTCCAGGTCTGCAATTTCAGCGCCAATCCGGCCCAAACGGTCCTTGGAAGCTTCGTCCTGCTCTTTGCGAAGAGCTTCCTGCTCAATCTTCAGCTGGATCAAACGGCGGTCCACCTCGTCCAATTCTTCAGGCTTGGAATCCACCTTCATGCGTAAGCGCGAGGCTGCCTCATCCATCAAGTCAATGGCCTTATCGGGCAAAAAACGATCGGTGATGTAGCGGTTTGATAAGGAGGCGGCGGACACCAATGCCCCATCAGAAATCCGCACGCCGTGATGCAACTCGTATTTTTCCTTCAAACCACGCAGGATGGAGACCGTGTCTTCCACCGTCGGCTCATCCACAAAAATCGCCTGAAAACGACGGGCCAGGGCCGCATCTTTTTCCACATATTTGCGGTACTCAGCCAAGGTGGTGGCACCAACACAATGCAGCTCACCCCGGGCCAGTGATGGCTTTAAAAGGTTGGATGCATCCATGGCACCATCGGTTTTTCCTGCGCCCACAAGGGTGTGCATTTCGTCAATAAACAGGATGATATTGCCCTCTTCGCCAACTTCATTGAGCACGCCCTTGAGGCGCTCTTCAAACTCGCCTCGATATTTTGCCCCGGCAATCAATGCGCCCATGTCAAGCGCCAACAATCTTTTGTTCTGCAAACTCTCAGGGACGTCATTATTGATAATCCGCAAGGCCAAACCTTCGGCAATAGCGGTCTTACCCACACCCGGCTCACCAATAAGGACTGGGTTGTTTTTGGTTCTGCGGGACAAGACCTGCATGGATCGCCGGATTTCCTCGTCGCGCCCAATGACCGGGTCAAGTTTACCCTCCCGGGCCACCGACGTCAGGTCTCGGCAATATTTCTCCAATGACTGGTAACCCGATTCAGCGGTTTCGCTATCGGCCTTTTTGCCCTTGCGCGATTCACTCATCACCTGGGATGTTTTTTCCGCATCCAAGCCCAGTTTTTTAAGGGAAAGCTGTGTTTTTTGATCAAGCGCTTGCAAGAAAGAAACCAAGAATTGGTCGGCGGCCACGAAAGCGTCGCCAGCAGATTTGGCATCACCACGGACTTTTTCCAAAAACCGAGCGGTGTCTTTGTGCAAATAGAGGGAGTTTTGACCCCCATCAACCACAGGAATCGCCTTCAGTTTTTCCGCAAAAATTGGTTCCAAATCGGCCTGCTTTACCCCCAATTGGGACAAAAGCGAGGTCACCGAAGCATCCTCAGAGCGCGCCAAGGCCATGCCAATATGTTCCAACGAAAATTGTTGGTGGCCACGGGCCAGGGCCATTTGCTGGGCCTCGCCCAAAAGCATGCGCGAACTTTGTGTAAAATGATCAAGATTCATGTCTGTCCTCCAGCTATTGCGGGCCAAACGCTCGTGACCGACGCGCCCGTCCCTTGCCAAGTAAGTCCCTACAATCAAACCTATTTTGCCCAACGCAGCCCCGAAGGCACCGGTTGGGTCAGGTCCAGATTGATGGTACGGTCCTGGGATAATAGGTGGGAATGCAAAGGGCCCGCTTCAAGCAGGCCCTCTGTCAAACATCATGAAAGTTGTTCTTGTTAGTCAGCGCCATTGGCGAGCATGGAAGGTTGCTCTGCCTCTGCAGGATCAGGCTCGGCCTTTACCTTGGGCGGTCGGCCACGGCGGCGTTTGGGGGCATCTTCCTGATCATGGGTTGGTGCATTATCGGCACGGACAGGCGTCTCATCGCGCGACCCCTCAAGCCCAACGGCACTTGGTTGCTCAAGGCGGGGGGCATGGCGCTCCTCTGCGGCCCCACGATCTGCTGCCTGATCTCGTAACTGTCCATGCTCGGATTCATCATCTCGTCTGTCGTCGCGTCTGTTGTCATGCTGCTCATCACCATGATGCCCATGACCGTTGGTGTGACGCGTTTCTTCACGCCCTGCCCTCTCCTCATCCCGCTGGGCCTGCTCAGCCTGCATATGTTCTTGCACGACATTGAGAAGGCGCTGGTAATGTTCGGCATGTTGGAGGAGGTTTTCTGCCATCACCCGATCGCCAGATGATTGGGCATCCCGGGCCAAAGCTTGATACTTTTCCAAGACTTGGGCGGCGGTACCGCGCACCTTCACATCGGGGCCATTGCTTTCATAGACACGGTTTGGAGAAAAACCTTGTTGGGGTTTGTTGCGGCCACGTCCACGTTGCCGCCTGTTGTTTTGTCCTGGTTTCATTTGTCTTTTTTCAGGTTACCTAAGTTTATGTTCGCCCGGGCAATATCGCTCTTTGCGCAAATTTTGCGTGGCTGATTTCAAGCCAACACCGAACACCATTCCGTAAAGGCCCATAGGGACCACATCTGCCCCACCACCAACCAGTCCCCCTAATCTTCCCTTTCGATCCTGGGAAGCCTGTCTGAACTGGAAAGCCTCCGCCAAAAACATGCCAAGAACATATCTTGACCTGTCGGCGCGGGTGCGACCACCACTGCCTTAGGGAAGTTTGCCCATGCTGGCAAGCCCATCACGCCCCAGGCGGGCAAGTGCACCCCTTGGCCGACCCGCGCCATCGTGCAAAGCCAATGGCTCTTCAAAACCACGATCCTCCATGAGGGTCACCAGATCAGCCACCTGCCGGTGGCCACATTCCACCAACATACACCCCCCAGGGCGCAGATATTGGGGCGATTGATCAATAATATGGCGAATATCTGCCATCCCAGCGTCATCGGCAAACAATGCCAAGGCGGGCTCAAATTGCCTGGCCCGCCCCTCCAATTCAGGGTCATCAAGGGCCACATAGGGAGGGTTGGCAAGGATTAGGTCAAACATTCCATCGGCCCCATCGAACCAATGACCAGGGAGAATCTCAGCACGCTCTTCAAACCCCAAAGCGCGCATGTTGGCCCGGGCCACCGCCCTTGCAGCTGCATCCACATCAATACCCACACCCTCTGCTTCGGGCCAATGATCAAGTGCCGCCAGCAGCATGGCGCCACTGCCGGTGCCAAGATCTAAGATCCGTCTGGGGCCTGGGCCATGCCAATGTTCAAAAAGACTGGCCATCAACCATTCTGTATCCGCCCGGGGCACCAGGACAGCGGGTGATACTTTCAAGCGCAAATCCATAAAATCTGCATAACCCAATATATAGGCCAGCGGCTCACCAGCTGCCAGCCGCACCACCAATGGCATCATGGCTTGGCTTACCTCATCGGACACCAGCCGAAGAGGCAATTCCGACCGACGACAGGCAAGAAGTTCGGCCAGAAGAAATTCCAACTCCGCCCTGTTTAAGCCCGGAAACTCCTTCATAACGCCGGCAAGATACAAAGCCGGAATCATGCGTCTTCATCATCGGCAAGGCGGGCAGCATCATCCGCGGCAAGTAATGGAAACACCACCTCATCCAACTCATCGCCCGCCACCACACGTTCAAGCTTATAAAGGGTTAAATTGATGCGGTGGTCGGTCACCCTACCCTGGGGGTAATTATAGGTGCGAATACGTTCAGAGCGATCCCCGGACCCCACCTGGCCCTTTCGCGAAGCGGCACGTTCATCGGCCAATCTTTGGCGCTCAGTTTCATAGAGCCTTGCGCGCATGATCTTTAACGCTTTGTCCTTATTCTTATGCTGGGATTTTTCATCCTGCTGGACCACCTGCAAGCCGGTGGGCAAATGGGTTACCCGGACCGC
>DKOD01000018.1 GCA_002469865.1 Alphaproteobacteria bacterium UBA7371
AAGCCATCACCCTCGACAGCCCTGGTAATGGCCAAGTTGGTGACACCAGGCTGGACCCGGGCCAATTGGTTTTCATAATCAATTTCCAAAATTTGATTAAAGCGGGTCATCACCAACAAAATGGCATCTTCTGCTGGCAAGGAGCCTCCTGAAAGACTGGTGCCAGAGCCCCTGGGTACGATTTTAACACCTTCACTCTGGGCGTAAGACATGATCTGCGCCACCTCAGCCACATCTTTCGGCAGAACAACCAACAAAGGCTTTTGGGTGTAAAGTGTCAGGGCATCGCAGGAATAGGGCGAGAGTGCGGCGTCATCATAAACAACGCCATCATCACCAAGCATCTCCAACATGTCGCCAATGATACGCTGGCGGCGTTCCAGAATTTGGCTGTCTGCTTCTGGCATTTTGGTGAGCATGGCAATGTCCTATGGGCTAAATTCTGACAATTCATTTTTAAGAACTAGTTGAATCCGTCCCCGCCTTCAATCCAGAAGCGTCAACCCGCCATCTGCGATGGAGCCAAAGCCAAAGATGTGGCTCCCGACGAATCCAACTGGATATTTCATCAGCCAAGCGCTGATGAACTTTTGGGTCATCGCGCATGTCCAACATGGCTGGGGAAACAATGGCACGCCACTGGCCAGCGCGTCGGGTAAGGCGAACGGGAATTAAGGGGCATTGAACATGTTGTGCCATTTGGATAGCACCTGGTGCCATCATGGCTGGCTGACCAAGGACATCGACCACGACACCTTTGGAAAGATGTTGGTCCACCATAATCAACAGTTTGCCCCCATTTTTGAGGTCTTTGAGCGCCTGAACGGCGCCGGCACGCCTTTTGGTAAAAATGGGGCCATTGCTTGCCAACAGCGCGTCACGGATGCCCTGCTCCACCAAGGGGTTGTTGTAACGCCGGTACATGATGCCGACACCCTGCTCGCTAAGCACGCCGGGACGTCTCAGCAATTCCATAGGACCCATATGGGCTGTGGCAATGACCACTGGCTGGCTTGGATCCCGCAGCAGCGCAATGGCGTTGCGATCGCCTTCCACTGCAAGACTGACAGGGCCTGGCTTCACAATAAGAGCAAGACTTTTGCCCCAAAAATGCCATACATTTTTGGCAAATTGACCCCGATCACCCAGGGCAAGTTGCGCTGCGGTTTTGTCAAGATTTTCAAAAAGAATCTTGGTTGCCGGAAGCACCATGGAAAGATGGTTCATGACCCACGCAAAAAGCCCCTCACGGACACGACCGGGAAGGGCTTGCACCAACCTGCAAAGGACCAACAAGCAAAACCATTCAAGGCGCTGCCATGCGCGCCCCATGGAATTAACCCTGGCGGGCTTTGAAGCGACGCTGGGTCTTGTTAATCACATAGACGCGGCCGCGGCGACGAACAATGCGGTTGTCACGGTGGCGGGCCTTAAGCGAACGAAGCGAGTTACGGATCTTCATGATACTTCTCATCTGTCTGGGGTGCGTGGTGGGTCCAGGCAGACTCGAACTGCCGACCTCTGCCATGTCAAGGCAGCACTCTAACCAACTGAGCTATGGACCCGCAACCAGCACACCAAGGTTTCTTTTGCACGAAGCGAGCCGTATACATGCCTGCCGTCCCCGACGCAATATCAGCCATCTGCACACCAAATTGTCCGGAGCATGCATGACCAACCCGCCCACGGCCACCAAAACGCAACCATCCCAAGACCAAATGGCGATGATCATCGGCATCCCACATAGCGGGCGCAATATTGATGACGCAGCGCTCATGGGCTGTGGTCACTGGACAAGAGCCGAACATGCGCAATTTGCCGACCCCTATCTTGACGTGCTGACGGAAAGCTTAAAGCCCATGGCTGATGGCTTGGTGGTGCAACATACTTCCCGTTCGCTCGTGGACACCAACCGTTGCCCAGGTGACCAGGCCAATGACGGTCCATGTCATTGTGATGGTGAACTTCACAAAAACGCAATCGGGCTCGGCCTAATGCCCAAAAGGGTATCTACCACCCGCCTTCTTGAGCGGCATGAACATGAAATGGCGTCACGCAGGGCTTTGTTCCTTCACAGTCAATATCATGAAAAAATGGCATATGAGGTGCAAAAACATACCAACAAGCAGATTCTTATACTGGAATTGCATTCCATGCCTGGAAGGTCAGGACGTGAACTTGGTTGGTGTGTTGGTAATAGGTTTGGCGCATCATCGGCCCCATGGATGTTGGAACTGGTCATGGGCGCTATTGCCAAACAATACCCCCGAGAGCATGTGGCAGCAAATAGCCCCTTTGCCGGGCTTTATTCTGCTTGGCTGCATGGCAAACCAGAGCAAGATGTCCATTTTTTGCAGCTAGAAGCCAATAGGCAACTTATTGGAACAACCCCTGAAGACGTGCAGCGCCATCAAGAAAAAATAGCAAACATCCTCGCCCACATAAAAAAAGAGGGCCCCCGAAGGAGCCCTAAGTTTAACAGGGAGGAAACGCCCTCGAAAGGGCATTGAGAAGACGGGAATCTTCTCACTGCCAGAATAGATTGTGCAGCGCACAAATTTCAACCATTTTTTGTTACATCGATGACGATTTTTCCATTGGCCTTACGATCTTCAAGCAAGCTAAGGCCCTCCATGGCGCCAGAAAATCCATATAATTCAATATATTGAGGGTCGATTATTTTCTGTGAAACCTTTTTCATGAGCCTCTTCATCACCGACACATATTGGGACGTGTCATGATGCACATAGGCCCCCCAGTAAAAGCCCAACACATCAACATTCTTCACCAATAAGTGATTTGCAGGAAACAAAGGTGGCTCCCCAGCGGCGAAACCAATAACCAAATAACGCCCCCCAAAGCCCAATAATGATAAGGATGGTTTCGCAATCGCACCCCCCAAAGCATCATAAACAACATTTATGGGTCTTGGCCCGAAAACTGCCTCAATTTGCCCACGAAAATCATCTCCAATCACAAAAACATGTTCGTAGCCTTGGGCTTGAAGCATTTCTTGACGCTCTGGGCTGCTAGCCGACAACACCACACGACAACCCAAGGCCCTGGCGAGTTCCGCAGCGGTTTTGCCCACGCCTGAAGACGCCCCATGGATGAGCAGGGTGTCATTGGATGACAATTGGGCTCGATGGAATAAGCCTGCCTCAGAGGTTCCATAGCCAACCGGCAGACACACAGCTTGCTGGTTGCTGACATCATCATCAATGTCCACCAAATGATGCTGGGGAATGTTGCAACGCGTTGCCAAGCCACCATAATCCAAAAGCCCAACAACCCTTCGTCCACTCAAGGCGTGTCCTTGGGAAATCACACGGCCGGCCACTTCCAAGCCAGGAGAATAAGGTGGCTCTGGGCGAATCTGATAACGTCCTGCGCAAAGGAGAAGATCTGCAAAATTTAGGGCCACATGTTCAATTTGAACCTGCAGCTCGCCTTCCGCGCAAGGCGGAAGTTGCCAAGACGTGCATGCCAACTGACGAAAATCGGAAGGTGCTTGCATGACAAGACCGGTTGCATCAGATGATCTGGTCATGATCTTTCTCCATGAAAATGATGACACCACCCAATTAGGCTTTTTTGACAAATGCATAAAACCCCATGACCCAAATTGAAATGACCCCAGATGAACGATTGGCCATGGAGGCTCTTGATGCGGCGCGGTTGGTTGTTGGCAAGGGTTTTCGTGCCGAATTCACCACCCAAAACAAAGCCACCGGCGGTCGCTTTGATCCTGTGACCCAAATTGACCAAGCGACCGAGGAGGCCATGCGCAACATTCTTCGCCTCGGGACCCACGGCATACGAGGCGAAGAAGCCGAGGATGAACCGGGCACCACAAACCAACATTGGCTCATTGACCCCATTGACGGCACGCGCGCCTTCATGACGGGCATGCCAACCTTCATGACACTTTTGGGGCTTGTGGGCCCGCAAGGACCATCACTTGGTTATGCAGACCAGCCCATTCTGGGGGAACGCTTTGCTGGCAATAACCAAGACGCTTGGTTGATCTCAGCCCATGGGAAGAGGAGCATCAACACAAGGAGGCATGTGTCCCTTGACCAGGCGATTGCGGCCACCACCTCACCAGATATTTTTGAGACCGATGCCGAGCGCAGCGCCCTTAGCCGCCTCAAACAAGCAACCCTTCTGATGCGCTATGGCGGGGATGCATATAGCTATTGCATGCTTGCCATGGGCCAGTTGGATTTGGTGGTGGAAACCGGCTTACAACCCTACGACATCTGGCCACTTAAACCCATCATCGAGGGCGCTGGTGGTGTTGTTCTGAATTGGCAGGGCGGACAAGATTTTACTGGCCAAGTGGTGGCAGCAGGAACGCAGGCCCTGGCTGAAGAAGTCCTGACACTCCTTTAAGATTTCATCAATTTGGCAACCTGGCCAACAAGTTCCAAATCCCCACGGACCTTAATTTTGCGGGTCATAAGCGCCATGGCCGGATGGAGCTGTCCGTCCCTGATTTTTTTCAAATTGTCACTTGAAATTTCCACGTAAGAATTGGGGCCTTGAAGACCTGCATCTGCAGCCTTCGCTGTTTTTTTTGTCAGATCAACATGGACATGGCCCATATCCGTAAGGTGCAGATCAATTAAGCCTTCGGCAACATCTTTGTTCTGTAGGTTGGTTGTGATGCGGTCCGCCAGCTCCTGTAGGGTCATGGCAGATTAACCGTCATGGCCACGGCTTGGGGCGATCACCAACGCATCACCCACCGTCACCACCTTATCGCCCACATAACAGCGGCATTCAAAACGAACACGTTTTTTTTCAAGGTCTATTTCGGCAACTTCAACTTCCGCGATAAGCTCTTCGCCCAACTTCACCGGGGCCTTAAACTTATTGGAAATCCCCAAGAGGACTGTTCCTAGACCAGGCAGCTTGGTGCCGAGCACCGTCGACATGAACGCCGTGGACATGGCGCCATGGGCAACACGGGATTGAAATGGCGTGGTGGCCGCAAATTCTTCATCGAGATGCACCGGGTTGTGGTCACCAGATGCATCGGCAAAAAGCTGAATTTGCTCAAGGGTAACCAGTTGGCCATAACGTGCCTTCTGACCGATGATCATGTCTTCAATATATATTGTTTCCAACTTTCCTCGCCCACCCAACTCATTACCAGCGCAGCTCATC
>DKOD01000105.1 GCA_002469865.1 Alphaproteobacteria bacterium UBA7371
GCCTATGCTGGCAACGCCCCAACCGATGCACCCTTTCTTGAAAAAGTTGCACAATCCATCACCACCAATGCATCAAGCCGGCACCAAAACAAAACCAGAAACGCGAAGCAGAATGTCACGGATTTGTCCTCACAAGAAATCATGTTTGGGCAATATGCCAAAGCCTTGCGGCCATATCAGTGGCTTAAAAACCTTCTTGTTTTTGTGCCAGTCATGTCCGCCCATGCCTTCAACAGCCAAACGCTTGGGCATGCCCTTTTGGCATTCATCTCCTTCAGCTTGATTGCCTCCAGCGTCTATATTGTGAATGATCTTGTTGACCTTGCCGCCGACAGAGATCATCCCCGCAAGAAGCTTCGCCCCTTTGCTTCAGGTCGCATTCCCCTATCCCACGGCACCATCATGGCACCGATTTTGCTTATCATTGGGGCATTGCTGGCGTTGGGTCTTGGCCAAATGTTCTTCGCAACATTGATGATCTATTATCTGCTGACATTGGCCTATTCGCTCAAGATCAAGCGCGTCATTGTCATTGATATCTGCGTGCTTGCCTGCCTTTATTCCATTCGCATTGTTGCAGGCGGGGTAGCAACAGACATCACGCTCTCTGTCTGGCTCCTGGCATTTTCCATGTTTTTCTTTCTGTCCCTGGCTGCTGTTAAAAGAAAAACGGAACTTGTTGACAGCCTCGCACGTGGTAATGTTGCACCAACAGGCCGGGGCTATCATGTCAATGACCTGCCGATCATATCAATGATTTCCATAAGCGCTGGCTATATCTCCATCCTAGTCCTCGCCCTCTACCTGAACTCAGAGGCCGTTATGGCCCTCTACCCAAAGCCTGAATTTCTTTGGGGGGTTTGCGTTGTTTTGTTGTATTGGATTACGCGCACCGTCATGCTTGCCCATCGGGGGGACATGCATGATGATCCCTTGGTCTATGCGGTCAAAGATCACATCAGCCTCGCCTGCCTGGGCTTCGCCAGCGCCTTTGTTGCCGTTGGTATGTTCCCATGAAGATGAGGAATATTATCATCCTGTACAGCTTGTTTGCAGTTTTGGCGACTTGTGCAAACCTGCTCACCCAGCGTTTGATCCTTATGTACGGAAATAGTGCACTTCATTTTGGGGCCGCAATCCTTGCAGGAACCATCGTGGGTCTTGGCATCAAGTATGTGCTCGACAAAAAATGGATATTCCAAGACGCAACAAAAGGCCTGATCTATCAAGGAAAGCAATTCACCGCTTACACGACCATGGGCATTGTAACGACGGCAATATTTTGGGGCAGCGAAACCATCTTTTGGCTCATATGGAAAAGTGATTTCATGCGCGAAGCTGGTGCCATCCTCGGGCTGACCATTGGCTATATCGCCAAATACCATCTTGACCGTCATTTTGTGTTCCCAAAGCCAGAAGCGGGGGCCACGTCATGATGCTGTCTGGCTGGGGTCGGCACCCCAACATTGAAGCCCAATTTCATCAGCCCAGAAGCCTTGATCAGTTGCAAGCTCTCTTGCACGCATCTTCAGACCTAATCGCTCGAGGAAATGGCAGGGCTTATGGCGACAGCGCGATTAATGCCAACAGCACCATTGACATGCGGTTTTTCAATCGCTTGCTGAACTTTAACAACGATACTGGGCAGTTGGTTGCAGAACCTGGGGTAACATTTTCAGACATTATATCTGCTTTTCTTCCCCGCGGTTGGTTCCCCTTGATCACACCGGGCAGTAAGTTTGTGACCCTTGGCGGTGCCGTGGCTGCAGACGTCCATGGCAAAAACCACCATAAGGATGGAAGCTTCCGAGAATGCGTTGATTGGCTTGAAATCATGGGTTCAGACGGCCAGTTGCAACGTTGCTCTCGTGACGAAAATTGCATGTTGTTTGACCACACTCTTGGGGGCATGGGCCTTACGGGAATTATTGTTCGCGTGGCCATGAGGCTTCGGCGGGTGGAGTCGGGCTGGATTCATCAGAATATTGTGCCCGCAGCAAACCTTGAAGCAGTGATGGCTGAATTCGAAAAAGCCGACAGTGCAACCTATTCTGTCGCCTGGATCAATTGCCTAAGTTCTGGCAAAAATCTTGGGCAATCTTTGCTGATGCTTGGTGAACATGCCGGCACAACGGAACTGGGATCACATCACCCCACGGATATTCCCACGAGCAAAAAACGAACCATTCCTTTTGACTTTCCAAGCTTCACGTTAAACCGCTTCACAGTCGGTCTGTTCAATGCGGCATATTATTGGGCTGGATCGCGCAAAACGGAACCTCATCTGGTGAATTGGGATGGTTTTTTCTATCCCCTTGATCGTCTTGATGGCTGGAACAAAATCTATGGCGCAAGGGGGTTTGCCCAATTTCAATGCGTCTTGCCCCTGGCCCATTCCAAAGCTGGGCTAACACAATTGCTCGAACAAACCAGCCGGGCAGGTGCTGGCTCGTTCCTTGCAGTACTCAAGCGTTTTGGCAAACAGGAGAGTGCGTTTTCCTTCCCACAGGAAGGCTACACACTCGCATTGGATTTTCCCGTGAATAGGGGGACATTGGAATTGATGGAAAAGCTGGACAAGATTGTTCTTCAACATTCCGGTCGCTTTTATTTGGCAAAGGATAGCCGAATGCAAAAAGAAACATTCTGGGCCTCCGACCAACGGGCAGCCTCTTTTCTTTCTTATCGCAACCAGATGGGCACATCTTCAGCTTTCGCCTCTCATCAGTCCCGGAGGTTAGGGTTTTGAAGGAAGGCACCGTTCTCATCCTTGGCGCCCGAAGCGACATAGGAATGGCACTTGCCCATCGCTATGCTCGTGCTGGTTATGATGTGCAGATTGCAGCGCGCAATCATGAGACGCTATTCAATGACGTGGCCGATCTTTCATTGCGTTATCAGTCAAACGTTACCGCTTATGAGTTTGATGCGCTTGATATCGCATCCCACCCACACTTTGTGACCAACCTTCCTGTCTTGCCTGA
>DKOD01000169.1 GCA_002469865.1 Alphaproteobacteria bacterium UBA7371
AAACCCACCAGCCTCTTCGCCAGAAAAGCGCTTTTCCAGCTCATCAACCTGCTCGTCTTCAATTTTGGCAACCAGCACTTCTGCCGGGGCCAATTGATGACCAACCGGGCATAGGGACATCAAAGATGACGCGTCTTCAGGAAGCACATCAATCCTCTTGGCATTCATCATCTCCTGCATGCGGCCTGCCAAGTCAGGAATGAATGGCTCGCTCAAATGGGCCACGGCATGCAGCAAACCAAAGGCAAATGCCACGCGATGACCGGCAAGTTCAGGATCTTCTTTAAAGACCGACCATGGTGCAGCATGTTGCAGATATTCGTTGCAGAGGACCCAAATGGCGCGCAGTTCCTGGGTAGCCTTACGAATTTCCACACCACCCATGGCCTGTCGATATTGCACCAAATGCTGATCAAAACGGCTGATCACATCCTTTTCCATATCACCAAATGACCCCAGATCAGGAATTCTTCCGTCAAATCTTGAAATGGTGAACTTCATGACGCGGTTGAAAGCATTGCCCAACACATCGGCGAGATCTTTATTGACCGTCCCTTGGAATGCTTCCCAGGTGAAGGAGCTATCCGAACCCTCGGGTGCATTGGCCAGCAGATACCAGCGCCAATAATCAGCTGGAAAAAGATCGAGGGCTTGGTTCATGAAAATCCCACGACCCTGGGAGGTTGAAAACTTGCCGCCATAATAGGTCATCCAGTTAAAGCCTTTGACATAATCAACCAGCTTCCAACCTTCATTCGCCCCCAATAGGGTTGCAGGGAACCCGACGGTATGGAATGGCACATTATCCTTTCCCATAACCTGTATATAGCGAACATCTGCAGCCTCTTTACCCTTCCACCAACTCTCCCAATCACGGTTTTGGGGGTCGCGCGCGGCCCACTCAGCGGTGGCAGCGATATATTCAATCGGGGCATCGAACCATACGTAGAAAACCTTGTTTTCAAAACCAGGCCTATCGACGGGAACACCCCATTTTAAATCCCTGGTGATGCAACGATCTTCAAGCCCCTCATCCAACCATTTCATCGCAATAGAACGAACCAAATGGGGCCAATCATCCTGGCTATTGATCCATGACCTTAGACGGTCACTCATTTTTGACTGAAGAAGAAAGAGGTGGCGGGTCTCACGGACCTCAAGATCAGTCGAACCAGATACCGCTGAGCGCGGCTCCAGCAGGTCCGTGGGATCAAGCACCCTTGTGCAGCTTTCGCATTGGTCGCCCCTAGCTTTGTCATAACCGCAATGGGGGCAAGTACCCTCCACATAGCGGTCAGGCAAAAACCGATCATCCGTTAGAGAAAACACCTGCTTCATGCTGCGCTCTTCGATAAGGCCTGCTTCTTCCAATCGGGCGGCAAGATGTTGGGTTAGCCGGTGGTTTTCTGGGCTTGATGACCGGCCAAAATGATCAAATGATAGCCCAAAGCGTCGGTACAGATCATGCTGCACATCATGCATCTTTGCACAATACTCTGCCACTTCAAGACCTTCATTTTGGGCGGCAAGCTCCGCGGGCGTGCCATGCTCATCGGTGGCACAAATGAACAAAACATCATGGCCCTGTTGGCGCTGATGACGGGCATAGACATCCGATGGCAGAAGCGAACCAATCAAGTTGCCCAAATGCTTGATGCCATTGATGTAGGGTAGCGCGCTGGTAACCAATATCCGTGCCATGAATGCCTCAATGATAATAACGAGATCTTACAGAATTCAAGCTTCTTCCAGTTTTCTGGCCAACCGGCAAGAAGAGGAAAAAGCACAACGAAGCCATTATTCTGGAGGGGTGGTGCCGGTGGAGAGACTCGAACTCCCGACCTTCGGTTTACAAAACCGCTGCACTACCACTGTGCTACACCGGCGACTAAAGACGGTCTTCTATCATTGGGCCGGCGCCCTCGGCAAGCAGTGCTTTTTAAAAATCCGAGGTGATGCCCTTAAGTTCCCAATCGCCAAAACGTGTGGGTTCCGGTCCATTACGCCCCCCCACTTCTTTGGGCAATGAGGCCTCAGTCTGTGCGGTGGCCCGTGCCTCTGCTTCAGCCTTCGCTCGCTTTGCCGCTTGTTCAATATTAATGCGACGTTGTTCCTCGCGGGTCATTTGCTTGCCTCGGTTGGTTCCAAGATTTTGGGGTGGCGCAGATTTGATTTTTTGTTCCATTGTTTCTTATGTAATGAAGCGCGTGGCCACGGCAAGAAATGGCGTGGAGAAAAAAACAGGGCATGGACATGAACCATCAAAAGATGGAGGCACCACTGATAGATCCCTTTGGTCGGGCGGTAACCTATCTTAGGATATCAGTAACCGATCGATGCGACTTTCGCTGTCAGTATTGTATGGCAGAAAACATGACTTTTTTGCCCAAAAAAGATCTCCTTTCCTTTGAGGAACTCGCAAAGATTTCTTCAAGCTTTGTCGGTTTAGGCACCAGAAAAATCCGCATATCTGGTGGCGAACCATTAGTGAGAAAAAATATCATGACCCTGTTTGAGCAACTTGGTCATTTTGTGGCCAATGGCCAGCTCGACGAATTAACCCTAACCACAAATGGCTCCCAATTAAAGAAATACGCCCACAAACTTTATGAACATCACGTGCGCCGCATCAATGTGTCGCTGGACACATTGGATGCACAGAAATTTGCCACCATCACACGCTGGGGGCGCTTGGGCCCGGTTTTGGAAGGGATTCAGGCTGCAAAGGATGTCGGGTTAAAGATCAAAATCAATACCGTCGCCATGAAGGGCTTCAATGACCAAGAAATTCCCGAATTGATCCGCTGGGCCCATGGTGAAGGCCATGATATTTCGCTGATCGAAACCATGCCCATGGGTGATGTCGCCCCTGACCGGGTGGATCAATACCAATCGCTAACCGAACTGCTTAGCCAATTGAGAAACGATTGGACCATCACCAGCTCAGGCCACAAAACCGGTGGGCCGGCTGTCTATTATGATGTTGCAGAAACAGGCGGGCGTCTTGGTTTGATTACCCCCATGAGCCACAATTTTTGCGAAAGCTGCAACAGGGTGCGCCTGACCTGCACCGGCATTTTGTACATGTGCCTAGGACAGGAAGATTGTTACAATCTTCGCGATGCTTACCGCAACGGCCAGGACATGAATTTGGCTATTCGCGAGGCCATCACCCTCAAGCCAAAAGGTCATGATTTTGTGATAGATCGCGAACTGGGAGGAATTTCCATCGACCGCCATATGTCCGTTACTGGTGGATAGGAGCGTCTCATGACCAAAAAACTGGCTTTTGTGGCCGCTGACACGGCAGAAGCCGCATCGGCTAAAGCCGCTTTGGAACATCGCCATGATCATGTGGCTGTGAATGAGGCAGACGTCATCATTGCACTGGGTGGTGATGGACATATGCTCCATACACTTCGATCACTGATTGGCCATAACAAGCCTATTTATGGGATGAATCGTGGAACTGTTGGTTTTTTGATGAATGATTTTTCCTTGGATGAATTAGCTGAACGTGTGGCTGACGCCGAAATTGTCTCATTGCACCCACTCATCATGGAATGCACCAGCGTCAAAGGAGAGGTTACGGAAAATTTCGCCATCAATGAGGTGTCTCTGCTTCGTGAAACCCGCCAGGCAGCAAAATTGCAAATAAGTGTCGATGGACGCGAGCGCATGAAAGAGCTTGTCTGTGATGGCTGTATTGTGGCCACACCGGCTGGCAGCACGGCCTATAATCTTTCCGCCCATGGACCTATTTTGCCAATCGATGCCATGTTGTTGGCCCTCACACCAATCAGCGCGTTTCGACCCAGAAGATGGCACGGCGCGCTGCTGCCCCATGATGCGGTGATCCAATTTGACGTGCTGGAACCAAAGAAGCGTCCAGTTTCTGCGGTGGCTGACAATGTAGAAATTCGTGACGTGTCACGCGTCAAAATTCATGAAGACCGTTCCACCTGCTTGCAATTGTTGTTTGACAAGGAACAGTCGTTGTCCGAGCGGATTTTGTTGGAACAATTTGTTCATTAAGAAACGCGACAGAATTCAACGGAAAAAGTCAGGTGGCTTTTATTGGATAAGCGCATTATGGCTCCATTGAGAAATGGCGCTGAAACGGCGTTATTTTTTAGATGATCGGCACAATGGGA
>DKOD01000004.1:0-8195 GCA_002469865.1 Alphaproteobacteria bacterium UBA7371
GCCATATGCGCCAGCCTCCCACATGGCCAGATCATGAATGTTCCAGTTGCCCACCATGATGGTCGCTATGACATTGAGGATGCCGGCCTCAAAATATTGCAAGATGAGGGACGTATCGTGTTTCGCTATCATGGCGAAAACCCCAATGGCTCGGTAGATCACGTTGCGGGCATCGCAAGCGCCAACGGCCGCATTTTGGGGATGATGCCCCATCCGGAAGACCACGTGACAAAACGCCAGGGCAGCACGGACGGGTCTCCCTTATTTGCAGCCTTTGGCCAAATGCTCGGGGGATTGTCATGACCATCATCACGCCAGAAATCGTGAACCAACATGGCCTGAGCGAGGATGAATACGGGCGTATTCAAGAGCTTATCGGCAGGGAACCTAACCTTGTGGAGCTTGGCATATTCTCTGCCATGTGGAATGAACATTGTTCATACAAATCTTCCAAAAAATGGCTCAAGACCCTTCATGTTTCCGGGCCGCAGGTAATTTGTGGACCGGGTGAAAATGCCGGTGTGGTGGATATCGGAGACGGCATGGCCGCAGTCTTTAAGATGGAAAGCCACAACCACCCTTCATTTATTGAGCCCTACCAAGGGGCGGCTACTGGCGTGGGTGGAATTCTTAGGGATGTATTCACCATGGGCGCCCGGCCCATCGCAGCCTTGAATGCCCTGTTCTTTGGCGCCGCTGATCATGAGCTTACCCGCAAGTTGGTTAATGGTGTGGTTGCCGGGGTGGGTGGTTATGGCAATGCTTTTGGCGTGCCCACCGTGGGTGGTTCGGTCACATTTGATGAGCGCTACAACACAAATATTTTGGTGAATGCCATGGCCGTTGGCCTGGTTCCATCAGACCAAATATTTTACTCCGCAGCCTCGGAAATTGGTCGCCAGGTTGTCTATATCGGTGCCAAGACAGGACGGGATGGCATCCATGGTGCCACCATGGCTTCGGCTTCATTCGGTGAAGATAGCGCGGAATTACGTCCAACCGTTCAAGTTGGGGATCCTTTCTGCGAAAAGCGGCTTTTGGAGGCCACACTCGCCTTAATGGCATCTGGTTGTGTGGATTCCATTCAGGACATGGGCGCAGCTGGACTTACTTGTTCCGCGGTGGAAATGGGCGCGAAGGGCAATATGGGTGTGCGGCTTGACTTGGACCGGGTACCGCAACGTGAGGCGGCCATGACCGCATATGAAATGATGCTGTCGGAAAGTCAGGAGCGTATGCTTTTGGTGCTGAGCCCAGGCCGGGAGGATGAAGCAAAGTCTATTTTGGACAAATGGGACCTCGATTTTGCCATTGTTGGCGAGACAATTTCCCAGACCCAGTTCCAGATTTTCCATCAGGGTGTGGAAGTTGCAAACTTGCCGATCCGAGAACTTGGCGATGAAGCGCCGGAATATGATCGAGAATATTCCAGCCCTCCATCATTCCCTGAATTTGATGGATCAGGCCTTGAAAATTTGCCGCAAGCTTCGGCGCTACTTCAATTGCTGTCCCATCCAAACCATGCGTCTCGTGCCCCTATTTTTGAACAATATGACCATCTTGTTGGCGGCGAAACAATTATCCGTCCCGGTCAGGGTGATGCCGCTGTGGTGGCCATGCCAGACCAACGTCATGGCCAAAATAAGGGCTTGGCCATGACCACCGACGTGAACCCCCGCTATTGTTTGCTGGATCCCTATCATGGCGCCATGCAAGCAGTGGCAGAAACCTACCGGAATCTCTGTGCTGTGGGTGCCAAACCGTTGGCAATCACCGACAACCTCAACTTTGGAAACCCTCAACGACCGGAAATCATGGCCCAATTTGTGGCTGCCATCAAAGGTATCGATGCAGCCTGTCGTGCCCTTGATTACCCCGTCGTCTCGGGCAATGTCTCTCTTTACAACGAAACCGACGGCAGGGGCATCCCCCCGACGCCCACCATTGGCGGGCTTGGGTTGGTGGCCCATGTCGATCATGCACTTGAATTGGCCACGGATAATAACCCCGAAGGCATGGTTGTCATGTTGCTTGGCGGCAAGGGAAGCCATCTTGGCGGCAGTGCCCTGGTGGTGGATGTGCTGGGCAGGATGGAGGGCCCGGCGCCAAAAACAGACCTAACCAAAGAGCGCGCCCATGGTGAATTCGTACGCGCCTTACACCAAGAGGAAAAGATCATGGCATGCCATGATATCTCCGAAGGTGGCATCGCCATGGCCATGGCCGAACTATGCATGGCCAATGATATCGGCTTTGCCTTTCAAAAGACGGATTGGGGCATGACAAATTTGTTTGGGGAAGACCAATCACGCTATTTGTTGGTGGTAGATGCATCAATTGCTGAGGCTTTATCTGCCCATGCAAAATCCCTGACCTTCGAGCTTGAACCACTTGGCGCCTTTACAGGTCGCGTCCTTCAATTGCCCGATGGCTCAGGCCTCTCACTTGATGAGATGAAAAATAACAACATGTCTGGTCTAGATAGCCTATTGAAGAATGATTGAGGGAGACAGCCATGGCCATGGAAGCTGCAGAAATTAGCAAACTCATCAGGGAAGCTATTCCCGATGCAGAAGTGACGATTGAAGATCTTGCCGGTGATGGCGACCATTATGCTGCAAAGGTTGTTAGTGCTTCTTTTGAAGGCCTCTCTCGGGTAAAACAGCATCAATTGGTCTATGATGCCCTGCAAGGCCGAATGGGTGGCGCCCTACATGCGCTAGCGTTACAAACATCAACACCAACCACAAAAGATTGAGGATAAAAACATGAGCGCGAATGAACAGATTGGTCAAATGGTCAAAGACAACGACGTGGTGCTCTTTATGAAAGGAACGCCGGTATTCCCACAATGCGGTTTCTCATCCCTTGTGGTGCAAGTGCTTAGCCATCTGGGCGCCGAATTCCATGCCGTGAATGTTCTTGAAGACCCCGAAATTCGCCAGGGTGTTAAGGATTACTCCAACTGGCCAACCATCCCGCAGCTTTACATCAAAGGTGAGTTTGTGGGCGGCTGCGACATTATTAAGGAAATGTTCCAGACCGGGGAATTGGCAGAGGAATTCAAAAAGGCAGGTGTGGCACTCCAATCATAAAAAATGATGTCTTGATGAAAAAAAACCCCGCTTCGGCGGGGTTTTCTTTTGTTCGGCATGTGTCTTTTTAACGTGAGTAATATTCCACCACGAGGTTTGGTTCCATCTGAACCGGATAGGGCACATCAGCCATGGTTGGAATCCGCACAAAGGTGGCAGACATTTTCTGCTGATCAACATCCAAATAATCAGGAATATCGCGTTCAGCCGACTGAACTGCCTCAAGAACAAGGTTCATGTCCCGCGAACGTTCCCGAACCTCAACCACATCACCAGCACGCAAGCGGTAGGATGGGATATTCACTTTTTTCCCATTCACCATCACATGGCCATGATTCACAAACTGGCGGGCAGCAAAAACCGTTGGCACAAATTTGGCCCGATAGACCAATGCATCAAGACGGCTTTCCAAAAGACCAATGAGGTTTTCGCCCGTGTCGCCACGACGACGGTCGGCTTCATCATAGATTGCCCGAAATTGTTTTTCCGACACAGAGCCATAATAGCCCTTCAGCTTCTGCTTGGCGCGCAGCTGAATACCAAAGTCGGACAATTTACCTTTGCGACGCTGACCATGCTGGCCAGGACCATAACTGCGGCGGTTAACCGGGCTTTTTGCGCGGCCCCAAATGTTTTCGCCCATACGGCGGTCAAGCTTGTGCTTTACGGAGTCTCTTTTAGACATCCTGTCTCCTTTAATTAACTACGTTCGCGCGACCAACTCCTTTTTCCCGAGAAAAAACCCCAGAAACGACAGGCCACAAAACAACTTATTTGGGCCACGCAAGCCATGCACGAACAATGACGTGAAGCTGGGCGCATACGCGAACAAACCATAAGATGTCAATCTTTTGGGCTAATCATTTGGCAATTTTCCAGGCCGAAACTCACTCAATGCGCGTATGACGCCACGTAGGGTACGCACTTCTTGGCCAGATAAACCAGCACGCATGAACAGAGCCTTGATGTTGCGCACCATGTGGGGGCGTTTTTCAGGGGGATAAAGAAACCCCGACAGATCAAGTTCACCAATCAAATGATCAAACATACCTTCCATTTCGGCCATGCTGGCTGCCTCTCGTTCATTGGCGGTCAGATGCCCCTCACCCTGCCGGCGCATCCATTCGTAACCCACCAGCAAAACAGACTGGGCAAGATTAAGCGATGCAAATTCTGGGTTGACAGGGATGCGCAAAATTTCATGACCCAGGGCAATATCATCATTTTCAAGACCAGCGCGTTCCGGTCCAAAGACCACCGCTGATTGGTGCAGTCTTTGAGCCTCAGCCGCAGCAAATTCTTCCGGCGACACCATAGGTTTATGTTGGTCACGAACCCGGGCCGTGGTCACCACCACATGATGACAATCGGCAATGGCAGAAGACAGGCTGTCGTGAATACTGGCTGATTCCAAGATATCATCCGCGCCAGATGCCATGGCCCAAGCTTTGGGATTGGGCCAATCATCCCTCGGCGACACAAGGCGCATTTTTTTAAGGCCAAAATTTTTCATGGCGCGGGCAGCCGCGCCAATATTCTCCCCCATCTGGGGTTGAACAAGAATGATAATAGGTTGCAAATCTGTTGCCATGAACTTCCCAGTTTATTTCACACCTATGACCATAGTGGTGCTGGACTTTTTACAATTAGCGGTTAGTGTCCGTCCACATGAACGAGACCATTCTTAAGCCGGACAGCCCGGCCAGAGCACAAGGAAGAAATCCATGAGTAAAATCAAGGTTGCCAATCCCGTCGTGGAACTTGACGGCGATGAGATGACACGCATCATTTGGGACATTATCAAACAAAAACTTATCCTGCCCTACCTCGATCTTACGCTAGAATATTATGACCTCGGGGTCGAAGAGCGTGACCGCACCGACGACCAAATCACCATTGATGCTGCCGAGGCCATCAAGCGTCATGGTGTTGGTGTCAAATGTGCCACCATCACCCCAGATGAAGCGCGGGTTGAAGAATTTGGCCTCAAAAAAATGTGGCGTTCCCCCAATGGAACCATCCGCAACATCTTAGGTGGTGTTGTCTTTCGCGAACCAATCATCTGTCAGAATGTTCCACGTTTGGTTCCTGGCTGGACCAAGCCCATCGTTGTGGGACGCCATGCATTTGGCGACCAATACCGCGCCACTGATTTTCTGGTCCCGGGCAAAGGCAAACTCACGATGAAATGGGAAGCAGAGGATGGATCAGACAGCAAAGAATTTGAGGTTTATGATTTCCCGGGCGCTGGAATTGCCATGGGCATGTATAATCTTGACGAATCCATCAAGGATTTTGCACGCGCCTGCATGAATTACGGCCTGAACCGCAAATGGCCAGTCTATCTTTCCACCAAAAACACCATCCTCAAAGCCTATGACGGTAGGTTCAAAGATCTTTTTGAAGAAGTGTTCAACAATGAGTTTGCTGATAAATTTTCTGCGATGGGCATTACCTATGAGCATCGCCTGATCGATGACATGGTGGCCTGTGCCTTGAAATGGTCCGGTGAATTTGTATGGGCATGCAAAAATTATGACGGCGATGTTCAATCAGACACCGTGGCCCAAGGTTTTGGTTCCCTTGGCCTCATGACATCTGTTTTGATGACCCCTGACGGAAAAACTGTTGAGGCAGAAGCAGCCCACGGCACGGTCACGCGTCATTACCGCCTGCATCAAGAGGGCAAGGACACATCCACCAATTCCATTGCGTCGATTTTTGCTTGGTCACGTGGCCTTGCCCATCGTGCAAAACTTGATGAAAACCAAGCCTTGGCACATTTTGCCTCTGCGATTGAACGTGTGTGCATCGAGACCGTGGAATCTGGCCATATGACCAAAGATTTGGCGCTTTTGGTGGGGCCAGACCAAGGTTGGCTTACCACCACGCAATTCCTCGATCAGGTGGATCAAAACCTCCAAAAGGCCCTGTCGTAAAACAAAACCCTGATTGGGCTTGAGGGCGCCAAAAGTTTGGCGTCACACCATCTTCACGAAACACCATAAAAACCGCGGTACCAATCCGCGGTTTTTTTGATTCCTGCTTGCAGCTTGGTTGCGGGCTTAAATCCCACCAATTGACTTAGGCGATGGATTTCAGCCCGGGTTTCCAACACATCACCTGGTTGCAGGGGTTGCAGATCAACAGACAATTTGTGTCCTGTCGCATCTTCCACCGCGGCTACGAAGTCGCGAAGGGTTTCTGGTTGGTCATTGCCGATATTATATATGCGATGCGGCGCAGTGGATTCAGCTGGCGACATGGCCTGATTGCTGTGGGACGTTGGGGCGTGGCCAAGCACCCTGATGATTCCTTCAACAATATCATCGATATAGGTGAAATCACGCAGCATGTTGCCATGGTTGTATAAAGGCACCACGCTTCCTTCGAACGCGGCCTTAATGAATTTGAACGGCGCCATGTCAGGTCGTCCCCAGGGCCCATAAACAGTAAAAAACCTAAGACCTGTGCTTGGGATATTAAACAAATGAGCATAGGAATGTGTGATCAATTCATCGGCCCTTTTGGTTGCCCCATAAAGACTTATGGGGTGGTCCGCAGGGTGGGCCTCATCAAAAGGAATTTGGTTCAACCCATAAACCGAGGATGATGAAGCATAGACAAAATGATCTGGATGAAATTCTCGGCATGCCTCCAACATGTTGAGGTGACCAATAATATTGCTGTTCACATAGGCCATGGGATCTTTGAGCGAGTAACGAACACCTGCTTGGGCTGCCAGGTGAAGAATAATATTTGGCTGGGCATGACGGATTATTCCTTTCACCGCCCCTGCATCTGCAATATCTTCCAACGAAGTGAGTTGGCGTATCTCTGCGGGCAATTGATCAAGACGCGCTTGTTTTAAGTCCACGTCATAATAGTTGTTCAGGTTGTCGATACCATATACTTCATAACCTTCCTGATGCAGCCGCATCGCACAGGCATGGCCGATAAAACCTGCAATGCCGGTCACAAGAATTTTTTTGGTCATGGGGTATGTTCCTCAGGCCTCATTGATGCGTTCTAAGTAAAGGCTCAAGCCATGGCCGACAACCACAAAGCCAACACCATGCTCACGGCTCGGCCCATAAGCAAGTTGACCCGCATGGCCCTGCCCACCCTCGGGGGTCTGTTTGCCATCATGGCGACGGATCTCACGGATGCATATTTCGTCTCCCTTCTTGGTGCGGAACCGCTGGCAGCCCTTGGCTTTGCCTTTCCTGTGTTGCTGGTTATGATTTCCGTTGGCATAGGTCTGTCTGCAGGGGTCTCTGCCTGTGTGGCGAAGGCAGCTGGCAGCGGCATGCATCAAGATGAATTGGGTTATTTGCGGGTCGGCCTTGTGGTGGCCACCATCATTGGCAGCTTGGTGGCATTAGGCTTGTTGTTGTTCCACCACCAGATATTTGGGCTCATGGGCGCCTCGGCGGACATTCGTGACATGCTCATATGGCCCATGATCCTAGCTCTTTCCGGCATGGCCCTTTTGATCATCACCATGTCAGGCATGGGTGCTCTTCGCGGCAGAGGACAAACTGGCGGTCCTGGTATTGCCATGATCACTGTGGCCATCAGCAACATGGTGCTTGACCCCATTTTTATTTTTGGCTTCGGCCCGATCCCAGCCATGGGCCTAACTGGCTCCATGCTTGCCACCTTAATGGCCCGTGCCATGGGCTTGGCCATGATCTTATACATGCTCCATCGTGCAGGCCTGCTCAAACCATTGATGGGCCAGTTAAACTTCATTGGCCGAGCAAAATCCTTGCTTTATGTCGGCCTACCCGCAGCACTCACCAACATTATTATCCCGCTGGCCAATGGTGTCATCACGGCCCTGGTGGCCCGCCATGGTGAGGTGGCCGTGGCAGGCTATTCGGTGGCAGCAAGAATCGAAACCATCATTCTTGTGGCCTTCTATTCTTATTCCGGGGTGTTTGGTCCATTCATGGGCCAGAACCTCGCAGCCGGCATGAAGCAGCGCATGCAGGAAGCCAGCAAGCATATCGCTTTAATTTGTCTCTTTCTTGGCCTGGCCATGGCCATGTTGTTGGTAACCCTTGGGCCATTCATCACCGGGGCATTTGGCGCCGG
>DKOD01000004.1:8593-11083 GCA_002469865.1 Alphaproteobacteria bacterium UBA7371
CCATGGTTATTGTGGCTGGGTTCAACGGCATGCAGCATATAGGCAATGCAACATTCATTGCCCTGGGACGGTCACTGGTCACCATGGTGCCCTTGGCATATCTGGGCGAAGAATTGATGGGACTTGATGGCATTTGGCTGGCCATCGCGGCCAGCCATGTGCTTTGGGGGCTTATCGCCTATGGATTGATCAGCGGATTTATTTCTCGGCAATCCAACGACGCAAACGTGAAGCTGCATCCTCAGCAGCAGTAACATCAGGCCCTCCTGCTTGGGCCATGTCGGGACGACCACCACCGCCTTTACCACCAAGCGCCAATGCCGCTTCCCGCACCAAATCAACGGCGCTGACACGTTCTTGTAGGGTGTTGGTCACACCAGCAGCCACCGCCACCTTCCCATCATCACGCGACATCACCACGATGATCCCCTCACCGATACGTTTCTTTTCTTCATCAACCAAACCACGAAGCTCCTTAGCCGGTATGCCATCATAAATGGCAATGAAGCATGGCATGCCTGCGATTTCTTCCTCATGGGGCTGGTTTGTTCGGGCGGTGCCGGCAAGAGCCACCTGTTTACGCAATTCTTGCACCTGGCGGTCCAGGTCACGCCGCTCTTGTACAAGGGATTTGATACGCTCCACCAATTCATCACCAGAGGATTTCAGTTCCAAGGCAGCATCCCCAAGCCGGTTTTCCAGTTGCTGCAGGTAATGAAGCGCTGTGTCGCCGACCACGGCCTCGACACGCCGCACGCCCGCAGACACAGCCGATTGGGACACAATCTTCAGCATGCCAATATCACCAACAGCCGAAACATGGGTGCCACCACAAAGCTCCACCGAAAATGCTTTTCTATTCTCCTCGCGCGGCCCCATGGCCAACACCCGTACTTCATCCCCATATTTTTCGCCAAAAAGGGCCAAAGCTCCGGCATTCACCGCCTCATCAGGGGTCATCACTTCTGTGGACACAGTTTGGTTGTCCAAAATTGCCTGAAGGACCAGTGATTCTACTTCACGCATCTCATCGCCGGTAAGGCTGTTGGCATGGGTGAAATCAAAACGCAGACGGTTGGGGGACACAAGCGAACCTTTTTGGGCCACATGGTCACCGAGCACCCGACGCAATGCCTCATGCAACAAATGGGTGGCAGAATGATGGCGACGCAACCCATTGCGCCGAGCAACATCAATGGCGGCGTGAACATTTTGACCCACATGCAAGCGCCCTGCAGCCAACCTGCCACGATGGACGTGCAAACCAGCCACAGGCTTCACACAATCAGCCACTTCAAACAGCATATTGTCCGCGGTCAATTTGCCATGGTCACCCTGCTGGCCACCACTTTCTGCATAAAATGGCGTGGTCCTAAGAATGATATCGGCTTCGTCACCCTCATTGATGATGTCTGTCCGGTTCCCATCAACAATGATTCCCGCCACCACACTTTCGGCATGATCACGTTCATAGCCCACAAAATGGCTATCGCCCTTTTCCTCATGAATATCGGTCCAAACATGGGCAAGGGCTTTATCACCTGACCCAGACCATGACGCACGGGCTGTTTCACGTTGCTGCTCCATGGCTTGTTCAAAACCATCGACATCAACATTCATACCCCGCTCACGCAACGCATCCTGGGTAAGGTCAAGAGGAAAACCAAAAGTGTCGTAAAGACGGAAGGCGACATCGCCCGATAAGGTTTTGCGCCCACTCATTTTGTCCAACTCGCCTTCCAACAAATGCATGCCCTTATCTAGCATCACCCGAAAGCGGTCCTCTTCCTGATAGAGACTATCGACCAAGAGACCCCTGGCACGCCCCAATTCCGGAAATGCCCGGCCCATTTGATCCAACAATGCTGGCACAAGTTGGGACATCACATGTCCTTTTGCGCCAAGTTTATGGGCGTGGCGCAGGGCCCGACGCATAATTCTCCGCAGAACATAACCACGACCCTCATTTGATGGGGTGACGCCATCGGCCATCATAAAACATGTGGAGCGCAAATGGTCGGCAATCACGCGATGACTTACCGCATGCTCGCCCTCTTCATCGGCACCGGTGATATCCTTGGACGCACTGATCAGGTGACGAAACAAATCGATGTCATAATTATCATGAACATTTTGCAAGACGGCCGAAACGCGCTCCAGGCCCATGCCGGTATCAATCGATGGGCGTGGAAGGTCTATCCTCTGGCCACCTTCTTGCTGCTCATATTGCATGAATACGAGGTTCCAAATCTCAACGAAACGGTCGCCATCCTCTTCTGGAGATCCTGGAGGCCCACCCCAAATATGATCCCCATGATCAAAAAATATTTCTGAACAAGGCCCACATGGTCCAGTCTCCCCCATGGACCAAAAATTGTCTGAAGTCCCGATGCGGATAATTCGCTGCTCTGGGAGGCCTGCTATCTTCTGCCATAACCGGAAGGCTTCGTCGTCATCGGCATATACCGTGACCAGCAATTTGTCCTTCGG
>DKOD01000004.1:11497-15198 GCA_002469865.1 Alphaproteobacteria bacterium UBA7371
AAGGAAAAATTACCCAACATCTCAAAAAAGGTGTGGTGGCGTGCGGTGTAGCCAACATTATCCAAATCATTATGCTTGCCCCCGGCACGCACACATTTTTGGGAGGTGACCGCACGATGATAATCCCGGGTTTCTTGCCCAGTGAACACACCTTTAAACTGCACCATGCCGGCATTGGTGAACAATAAGGTTGGGTCATTATCAGGAACCAAGGGTGAAGATGACACATGCTGATGGTCATGGGCCTCAAAAAATTCAACAAAGGTGCTGCGCACCTCTTCAAGCAGCATCTTGGTCATCGACAAATTCCCCATACAAAAAAGTGGGCCCCCAAGGGACCCACCAACATGTAGTCAGCAAGACCAGCTGGGTCTAGGCCCCAGTTGCCTCGGCAGGCTCTGCATGCTCTTCCACCATCACATTGGACAGCAGCCCAGCGTTCTCCCTGATGCGTCGATCTATTTCGTTAGCCACATTGGGGTTTTCTTTCAAAAAGTTCTTCACATTTTCACGGCCTTGGCCAATACGCTGCCCATCAAATGAGAACCAAGATCCAGATTTCTCAACAATATCAGCCTTCACACCCAAATCGACAAGCTCGCCCTCACGGGAAATACCTTCGCCATACATGATATCAAAAATAACCTCCCGGAAGGGTGGCGCCACTTTGTTTTTGACAACTTTCACCTTGGTTTGATTGCCCATAACCTCGTCACGGTCCTTAATTGCCGTGGTCCTACGGATATCCAGGCGAACAGATGAGTAAAATTTCAATGCGTTACCGCCGGTGGTTGTTTCAGGGTTTCCAAACATCACACCGATTTTCATGCGGATCTGGTTAATGAAGATCACCATGCAATTGGAGCGGGAAATGGAACCGGTAAGCTTGCGTAAAGCTTGGGACATAAGCCTTGCCTGAAGACCCGGCAGACTATCACCCATGTCACCTTCCAGCTCAGCCCTGGGCGTCAATGCAGCCACGGAATCCACAACGATCACCGAAACGGCACCAGACCTTACCAGCGTGTCGGTAATTTCCAACGCCTGCTCTCCTGTATCTGGCTGAGAGATCACCAATTCATTGATGTTTACACCAAGCTTTTGGGCATAGACCGGATCGAGGGCATGTTCTGCATCAACGAAAGCGCACACACCGCCTGCTTTCTGGGCCTCGGCCACCACATGAAGAGCAAGGGTGGTCTTACCAGAACTTTCAGGCCCATAGACTTCAACAACACGCCCCTTGGGCAAACCACCAATTCCAAGCGCAATATCCAAGCCGATAGAGCCTGTAGAAATCGCTTCAATTTCGATCACAGCTCCTTCTTGACCAAGCCGCATCACGGCACCCTTGCCGTAAGCACGCTCAATCTGTCCAAGTGCCGCTTCGAGAGCCTTTTCCTTATCCATCATCTACTCCTCAAAGACGAATGACCAAACCCCACCTAAAACCAAATAGGCGATTCTCTAAAAGGAGCATATGTTCTTATTTTGTTCTTGTCACCATCAATCGTCGCGAAAGACTTTTTCTCGTCGCTCATGCATCTCTTGAGCTTCGATTGATAAGGTAGCAATGGGACGAGCATCAAGACGGCGAAGCCCAATGGGCTCACCTGTGATCTCACAATAACCATAGGTTCCGTCATCGAGCCTGGCCAAGGCAGCATCAATTTTTGAAACCAATTTCCTCTGCCTATCACGGGCCCGCAATTCAAGCGATTTTTCGCTTTCATATGTCGCCCGGTCGGTAACATCAGGCAGCACCAAATCGTCGGACCTCATGGTGTCGATGGTGTCTCTGGTGTTGGCGAGAATTTCTTTTTTCCAATCGAGAAGCTTTTTTCGAAAATACATTTGCTGGCGTGGATTCATAAATTCTTCTTGTTCGGATGGAAAATAATTTTCATCCACACCAGGGACGTCCAACAATGTTTCAGCACTCATATTCGCAGCCATGGACTTCCTCCCATTTGCTTTTTGTCAAAAGGGCTCTTACCGACCCATGAATGGCGCTATATACCAACGTCTTAGTTCATGTCACGGGGGAAAAAATGGAAGTGTTGTCGCTGGGCTTGGCGCTTGTCATCTTGCTGGTTTTATCTCAGCATTATTTGGGCAAACATAATTGGGGCACATCCATACAACGAGGATTTGTGTTGGGCATCTTCGCACTCGTCATCTACACAATCATATATGTGTTGATGCAATAAGTTCACGCTCACATGCAGCTCATGCGCGACGCTGCACCATCGATAAGCAAGACACCGAAGGAACGGGCAACCGCATCGGTGATTTGGTCACGAAACAACAAAAGCACGAGGGCCAAGACAAGAAACATGATCAACATGCCCCAACCCACTTGAAATTTGCCCGCCATGAGTCCCTCTTAAAAAACAATTCTCGCACCAACAACAATGTCATGCTGCAACAAAGGATAATCAACATGCAACTTTTCGGACGATTTTTATCACCATATACAAGATTGGTGTCCATGGTTTTGAACCATCACGGAATTGAACATGAACACCATCAATTGGCGGTCGCGAATGACGCAGATCGTGAGGAAATTCTCCGCCATAACAGCCTTGGACGGGTGCCCATTTTGCGCATCAATGAACAAGATGCTCTTGTGGAGTCAGATTTGATCATCCTTCATCTGGAACAAAACTTAGCCGACGAGGCCCGATTGTTCCCACGGGATGGGCGTGAGACAATATCATTTCTTACCCATCATGGTCGGGCCAGGGGTATTATGGACCGGGCTGTTGCGGCTTTTTACGAAAGCAGCAGACGGCCAGAGGACAAAAGATGGCCAGAACATGCAGAAAAGCTTGACCTAACCTGGCAAGCAACCTTGGGTAAATTTGAACAATCCTGCCCTGCCCCAGGCCAATATTTTCTAGGGGGGAAACTCTCACTTATTGATCTTGATATGGCCGTGATCATGGAATTTCTTGCCATTGCGCGGGCGAAGAAATTGGCAAGCATGGATTTGCCGAAACTTCATGCTTGGATGGAAAACATGGCCCAACATCAACTCGTGAAAAACACCAGGCCCAATTGACCGGTTTAGATTTGGCGGCTTGGCAAATGAACGACCAAGCCGTCCAACTCTTCTGTCATGCGGATTTGGCATGACAATCGTGATCCTTCTTGGACATCAAATGCAAAATCTAGCATGTCCTCTTCCATTTCCGAAGCAGCCCCGGTCTTTTCACGCCAATCCTCCGCCACATAAACGTGGCAGGTCGAGCATGCACATGCACCGCCGCAATCGCCCTCGATGCCATCAACACGGTTACGCACAGCACCTTCCATCACAGATAAGCCCTCGGCGACATCAACGGATGTTTCCTGTCCATCATGGCTCACATATCTGACTTTTGGCATTTTTGACTCCGATCGCATGAAATACATGGCAAGGATGTAAGCCCAACGCCATCATTCGTCCATGCCATTGCAAATGAAATCCCCACCAAAAGTAGCATGGGGCTTAGGGCCACAAAGGTGTTGTCCATCCTTGATAGGTCTTCATCAACTGGTTTATACAGTCAAATATTGGGAAATAATGTATCTAGTCCAAGGGGAGACGACATGTTGTTGAAAGCGACCATCGCGGCTTTAACCATTGCTGTAAGCATGGGTGTGGCAGAAGCCGGCGACGCCAAAAAAGGCGCAAAAGTATTTAGAAAATGCAAAGC
>DKOD01000170.1 GCA_002469865.1 Alphaproteobacteria bacterium UBA7371
GATGAACCCAAAATGGGTCAAGGAATTGTCTGCGGAGGTAAGTCTTCTAGATTACTGCTTGAGACTTCGAGGAGCAAGATGATGGTGGACCGGCGTATGTTTTTGTCTGGAATGGTTGCCGCTGGGTTGGCGCCTGGCATGGCGAATGCATCTGGCACCCATGTGTGGTCGTTTGATGTGGCCCGCAATGGGAGCAATATCGGTCGGCATGATGTGGCTGTAAACATCAATGGCAGTAAGTTGGTGGCGCGGACGAGCATTATTTTTGAGATCGGTTTTGGCCCGATTGTGCTGTATCGCTATAATCATGAAATCGAGGAAAATTGGCTCGGCAACGAAATTCAAACAATCAGCGCCTACACAAACCGTGATGGTCGGGAAACCAGCCTGAGGCTCGCCCGAGACAACAACCAATTTGTGGGCAAACTGAATGACAAGCAAGTGCAGCTACCCCTGCACCGACCAACCGCCTATTGGAACATGTCCTTACCGGGCAGCCAAAATCTTATCGAAACCCAAGATGGCCAAGTTTTTCGTCTCCAATGGACAAGCCAAGACGACATGATCTCCTATAAAGGCAAGCGAATCCCAGCCAAACGCTGGCAGAGCGACGGCGATCTTGAAATCACCCTACTTACCACAGAAAAATTCGGTTGGTCGGGCATGCGCTTTGACTTTAAAGATGCAAGCTTCACCTACACCGCCCGGGAGCTGGGAAGTTTTATCAAACGGTAAGCTTTCGGAAAAAACAGCTGCGTTCACCTGTGTGGCAGGCAGCACCAGTTTGCCTTACCTGCATCACAATGCTGTCACCATCGCAATCAAGGGCAAGTGACAGAACTTCCTGCACATGACCCGAGCTGTCACCCTTGCGCCAAAATTCTTGCCGCGAACGGGACCAATAAACCGCCCTTCCCTCGGCAAGCGTACGCTCCAGTGATGCTTTGTTCATCCAGGCCATCATCAAAATTTGGCCGTTTTCCGCATCCTGGGCGATGGCGGGAACCAAACCCTGCGCATCAAATTTTACATCATCAACACCACAAATCACAGGGCACCACGCAAAAATCGACCGGCCAAAAGACCTATTATCAACACGGGCATGAAGATAAAAAACTCCAGCGCAAGGCTACCAAGCCCAGCCATGGCCGGCCCCGGGCAAATGCCGGCCAAGCCCCAACCAACCCCAAAGATGGCTGCACCAAGGATCAATTTGCCATCAATTTGTTGTCCATCCGGCACATTGATTTTTTGCCCATCCATGGCAGCGCTGCGGTTGCGCGCCATGAGCACGCCGACAAATGACATGATCAGCCCACCGCCCATCACAAAAGCAAGGCTGGGGTCCCAGGATCCGGTAACATCCAAAAAACCAATGACCTTCCCAGGATTTAACATCCCTGAAATCAAGAGGCCTGCCCCAAATAAACAACCCGATAATGCAGCAATAACAAGTCCCATGTTACACCCCACGGCCCAAAAGAAAGACCGTGATCATGGCCGTGGCCATAAAGGTCAATACAGCAACAACCGAGCGCTTGGAAAAACGGGCAAGCCCACAAATACCGTGGCCAGATGTGCATCCACTTCCCAGTTGGGACCCAACACCCACCAAAAAGGCACCAAGCCATAACCGCCAGTCATCAGCCACAAAAGTAAGGGATATATCAACCATGCCTGATTGCATAAGAATCCATGGGGTAACCACTAGGGAAAAAACAAAAACAATGCGCCACAGGCTTTGCTCCAAAACCAGGCTGGTAAGTATACCACTGGCCCCCATGATGCGGCCACTGCCCACAAGCAGCAGCAGCGCTGCCAAACCAATCATGGCTCCTCCAAATGTGGAGGCCATTGGCGTAAATGCTTCAAAATCAATCAACATGTATGTTTGATCCCATTATCTACTAAACAATTTCGTGTTTTGACATAAATCAGCCAAGCATGACCCAAGGCAAGTCGCATTAAGCAGGAGGTCCTTTTGTCGGACGACACCCACTTCCCCCCAGAACATCCCAAAATTTCTTATGGCAAAACTGGTATTTTGCTCGTTAATCTTGGCACACCAAGTGGCACCGATTATTGGAGCATGCGTCGATATTTGGGGCAATTTCTGTCCGACCGAAGGGTCATCGAGGTTCCAAGGCTCATCTGGTACCCCATCTTACATCTGATTATTTTGACCTTCCGCCCGGGAAAATCCGGAAAAGCTTATGCCGAAATATGGAATGAGCATAACGAGTCGCCGCTTTTGACCACGACACGCAACCAGGCAGAAAATCTGCAGGAACGTTTGAAGGACAAAAATATCCATGTGGATTTTGCCATGCGCTACGGCAAACCCTCCATCGAAGACAAATTGCAAGCCATGAAAGATCAAGGGGTTGATCGCTTATTGATCTTCCCGCTCTACCCCCAATATTCGGCAACCACGACAGCCACGGTGATGGATGAAGTGTTTCGCAAATTGATGGCCATGCGTTGGCAGCCCACCTTACGCTC
>DKOD01000041.1 GCA_002469865.1 Alphaproteobacteria bacterium UBA7371
CGCCATTCGAAATGTGCGCCGCGATGGCATGGATACGCTGAAAAAGATGGAAAAAGACGGCGATATTTCTCAAGATGAACATAAGGCCCATGCCGATGATATTCAGGCTTTGACCGATAGGCTGATTGCTCGGGTGGATGAGTTGCTTTCGTCCAAAGAAAAGGAAATCATGCAGGTTTAGCATCATGGCGCAGGATGAAACCAAATTGCGTCATGTCGGCATCATCATGGATGGCAATGGGCGTTGGGCTAAGGCCCGCAACTTGCCGCGCCCTGCAGGTCATCGGCGTGGGGCAAATGCTGTGGGTGAGGCCCTCAATGCTGCCCGTCGTCATGGCGTGAAATATGTTACGCTCTATGCCTTTTCTTCTGAAAATTGGCGGCGTCCTGAGGGTGAAATATCTACGGTTTTTGGCCTTCTCGATCATTATATTGACCATAAGGCCAAGGAGCTGATTGACCAGGGCGCGCGCATCCGGTTTCTCGGCGAACGTCACCGTGTTTCTGCGGGTTTGTTGAAAAAAATGGATCAAGTGTCGGCGCTATCCCGACATAATGATGATTTTCATCTATGCGTGGCGGTTGATTATGGTGGTCGGCGGGAAGTTGTTTCTGCTGTGCGCAAAATATCAGCGCTGGTGGCTGCAGGTGATCTTCAGATTTCCGATATTGATGAAGATCTTATTTCTGCCAACCGTTATCAGCCAGATGTACCAGACCCTGAATTAATCATTCGCACCTCTGGCGAGCAACGCTTGTCAAATTTTCTGTTATGGCAGGCTGCATATAGTGAATTTGTATTTGTCCCAACGTTATGGCCTGATTTTTCGCAAGATGATTTTGATCAAGCCGTGGCCCAGTTTGTGGGGCGCGATCGGCGCTTTGGCGGCGTGAGCAATTTGGCAACATCTGGGTAAGCGGGTGGAGCAATTTGCCACCAGGGAATTTATGCTGCGGGCCCTGTCTGCCCTGGTAATGGTCCCATTGGCCGTGTCTTCATTATATGTGGGTGGGGCATTGTTTCATGGCCTTATCTTGGCATTGGCTTGTGTGATGGCTCTGGAATGGTCGTCAGTAACCTCTATTTCCCAGCGTGGTCCCATGGCGCCTCTGGTGTTTGTGGTGGCCCTAACTGTGGCCGTGTCGGTATCTGATATGCAGCTTGGTTTGTTGTTATGGCCCTTTGGCGCGCTGTTTCTTTGGATTCTTGCCCAAAACCAAAGGCGCTGTGTTCATGTGATGGGCTTTGCATACATCACCATTCCAGTTTTGGCGCTTATTATCCTTAGGCAAGAGCCTGAACACGGATTTTCTCTCCTGTTGATATTGATGGTTGTTGTTTGGTGTGCCGACACCTTTGCCTATTTGGGGGGGCGCATCATTGGGGGGCCAAAATTGTGGCCCTCAATTTCACCATCAAAGACTTGGGCGGGTGCAATTATAGGTTTTGCCGGGGGTCTTTTGGGTGGAAATATCCTCTGTGCCATTGGTTTTGAGGTGCAATCATGTTTGTTGGTGTCGGCAGTATTGGCGCTTGCAAGCATCATGGGTGATCTTATGGAAAGCTTCTTCAAGCGTTTTTATGGTCAAAAGGATTCATCCAACTTTATTCCTGGCCATGGCGGCTTGTTGGATAGGGTTGATGGCATTGTGGTTGCTGCACCGGTATTATGGGTGCTTGTGTTTCTAGGGGTGGCCATATGAAGGACATTGGCGTTTTTGGGGCCACCGGGTCGATTGGTGCTTCCACCTTGCAGGTTGTGCGCGAACAGCCGGATGAGTTTCGTGTGGTGGTGTTGACGGCCCATTCCCGTCAGCAAAAGCTTGCAGAACTTATTCAAGAATTTAAGCCATCACTTGCGGTTATCGAAGAAAAGCCCGCCGAGGAGCTTGTGCATATTGCCAAGCGCCATGGATGCGATCTGCTTGAAGGCCGTAAGGCCCTGTTGGATGCCGCCGAATATCATATGGACATCGCCATGCATGCGCTTGTTGGTTCTGCTGGGCTTGAGCTTGCCTTACGGCTGGCTCGGAAACCCATGCGCCTATGCCTGGCGAACAAAGAATCCATTGTCTGTGGTGGGCATCTTCTCAAAGCAGCTGCATCATTATCAGGTTGTCAGGTTATGCCCGTGGATAGCGAACATAATGCCGTCTACCAATTGCTTGAAGGGCGTGGGTTGGAAGATGTGGCCCGCATCACCATCACGGCGTCTGGTGGTCCATTTCGAGAATTGCCCTTGGACGCATTCGCATCCATCACCCCTGAACAAGCTGTCAAACATCCCAATTGGTCCATGGGTGCAAAAATTTCAGTGGATTCTGCCACCATGATGAACAAAGGCCTCGAGCTGATTGAGGCGGCTTATTTTTTTCCTGTGGATCAAAACCAACTGCAGGCAGTCATCCACCCCCAATCCATCATCCACGGCCTTATCGAATTGGTGGATGGTAGTTGTTTGGCGCATCTTTCTGAAACCAACATGCAGGTGCCCATAAGGCACGCCCTAAGCCCAGGCAAACGTTTGGCCGGCGGGCAAAATCTCTTGGATTTGATGCGTGTTGGCCAGCTTGAGTTATATCCTGTTGAAGAAGAACGTTACCCATGTTTCTCGCTGGCCCGCCAAGCCCTTGCGCATGCAGGTGGCGCCCCCAACATTCTTAATGCCGCCAATGAGGTGGCCGTGGGTTATTTTTTGGCCGGGAAAATAGGCTTTTTGGATATTCCAAAATTGGTTGCCAAGGCCCTGGGCGCTGCGGAACTGGCCCAATGGGTTGCATCTGAAGCTGGGACGGTGGAAGAGGTGCTGGAGCTGGATGCCACCACAAGGGGGCTTGTGCAGTTTTGGGTTAAAGAGGATTAATATTCATGGACTTGCTTGGCATTATCGTTCCATTTTTGGTGGTTCTTACCATTGTGGTGTTTGTTCATGAACTTGGCCATTACCTGGTGGGTCGTTGGTGCGGCATTGGTGCAGAGGCTTTTTCAATTGGTTTTGGCCCAGAATTGTTTGGTTTTAACGACCGAAATGGAACACGTTGGCGGGTCGCGGCCCTGCCTTTAGGTGGGTATGTCAAATTTATTGGCGATCGGGATCCAGCCAGTGTTCGGCCGGGCATGGAAGATGTTGCGGGTTCTTTTCAATCTGCCAGCCTTGCTGCACGGGCGGCCACGGTTGCGGCAGGCCCTTTTGCCAATTTTATCCTCTCTATCTTGATCTTTGCCGTGATGGCCTTTGCCTATGGTGAGGTAAATTTACCGCCACGCGTTGATGGTGTGCAAGAAAACTCACCAGCGGAGCGCGCCGGGTTTTTGGTTGGTGACATCATCACACATGTTGATGGTGGCGATGTTGAAACTTTTGCTGATGTGTCCCAGCGCATTATGGGTGCCGGCGCTGATCCTCTTGAGATGATCGTGCAGCGCGGGAACAACTCGCTAAGCTTGTTGGTGACACCTGAAGCAGTTGAGGTGGGTGAGGGGGCCACGAGAGGCCGTATTTACCGTATTGGGCTTCAACATAACCCAGACATCACCGATGGCATTGAGCCGGTGCGTGCCAATCCTTTGGAGGCACTTGGAAAAGGTGTTGAGCGGACATGGTTTATCATCACCACAACACTCGATTACCTCGGTCGGGTGATCACGGGCCAAGAGAGCGCGGATCAAATTGGTGGGCCCATCCGAATTGCAACAATTTCTGGGGAAGTGGCTGAAAGTGGCATCCTTCCTTTGATCAATTTGGTTGCGCTTTTGTCCACTTCTATTGGTCTTATCAATCTCTTTCCGCTACCAATCTTGGACGGCGGCCATTTAATGTATTATGGGGTAGAAGCTGCGACAGGCCGTCCCGTCTCTGAACGTATCCAGGAGATTGGCGCCAGGATTGGTATCGCTTTGGTGCTTTTCCTGATGGTTTTCGCAACATTTAATGATTTGCAATTCCTCTCTATTTTTTGAGGTAAATAATGCGACTTGGAAAAATAATGTATATTCAATGGCTTGCGGCTGTTTTTTTAAGTGTGTTCTTGGGTTTGGGTCAGGCTCACGCAGCAATAGTGTCCTCCATCAATGTGGAGGGGAATGAGCGCGTTGATGCCTCAACAGTCACGGCATATTTCCCGGTCATGGTTGGCGATAATGTGGATGATGTGATCCTCAATGAGGCCGTTAAGCGTTTGTTCGACACTGGATTGTTTCGGGATGTTCGCATCACACAGACCAACGGACAGGTCCGCATCATCATTGCAGAAAACCCTGTGGTTAGCCGCATTTATTTCGAAGGTAATGACGCATTAAAGACGGAGGAGTTGGAGGCAGAACTTACCTTAAAAGAGCGTACCGTCTTTACCCCGAGCCGTGCGGAAGCCGATGCCCGCAGGATTTTGAATCTGTACCAACGATCAGGCCGCTATGCTGCCAAGGTCGAGCCCAAAATCATTGAACGCGACCAGAACCGTGTGGATGTTGTGTTTGAGGTGTTTGAAGGGGAAAAAACCTATATTGAAAATATTGGCTTTGTTGGCAATGAAGCCTTTGATGACGGTGACCTGCGCGGTCAAATCCTCAGTGAAGAATATTCTTTCCTTCGGTCACTATTTTCCGCTGCGGCGGTTTATGATCAAGACCGCTTGGCCGTGGACCGTGAAAAAATTGTGCAATTTTATCGCGCCAATGGCTTTGCAGACATCACCGTGGATCCAGCCTTTGTGCGCATCAGCGACAATGAAGAGGCATTCAGCATTGTGTTCACCATCATTGAAGGCCCCCAATACACATTTGGGAAGTTTGATGTGGTCACAAGGCTGCCTGGGGTTGACCCTGAATATCTCAAAACGCTCGTCGAGGCCGAGGAAGGGGATGTTTTTTCCCAATTGGTTGTCGATGATGCCGATGAGCATATCACGCTAATTGCTGAAGAACGCGGCTATGCCTTTGCGGAGGTTCGCACATCTGAATCCAAAAACCGCGAAACCCGTGTGATCGACATGACATTTGAATTGCTGGAAGGGCGCAAGGTGTTTATCGAACGGATCGACATCATTGGCAATGTGCGCACCAGGGATAATGTGATCCGCCGTGAATTTGACATTGTCGAAGGCGATCCATTCAACCGGACAAACCTTCGCATTGCCCAAAGAGCGCTTGAGCGGTTAAATTATTTTAGCAAGGTTGAGGTCAGTGAGACTGCCGGAACGGCGCCTGATAAGGTGGTTGTGGTGGTAAAAGTGGAAGAACAATCAACTGGCGAACTTTCATTGGGCGCTGGTTTTTCCACCGTGGATAGTTACGTGGCATCCGTTGGTTTGAAGGAACGTAACCTTCTTGGTACGGGCCGCACCCTTGATGCATCTTTTTCCATCGGCAGCACGTCAACACAAATTGATGTTGGGCTTATCGAGCCCTATTTGTTGGGTCGCGATGTGTCTGGAAGTCTCGATGTCTTCATCATCGAAGAGGATTTTGAGGATGAGTCAAGTTATGAATCCAGTGACACGGGCTTTACCCTTGGCATGGGTTTCAACTTGGCCGAATTCAACCGTTTGAAGCTTTCCTACACATTAAAACAGGAAGAAATCACGGACGTACCAAGCACCGCATCCCTATCTATTCAAGAATCTGAAGGTGAATTCTTGATTTCCACATTAAGCGCGACCCACACCCATGCACGCGACTTCATTCGCTTTGGGCCTGAGGCTGGCTATTCTATTTCCTCGACCATTGACTGGAATGGTGTTGGCGGTGACGTGACTTATGTTCAAACCCGCCTTAAGGCATCGGGAAATTATGAAATTTTTGACGATGTGAATGCTAAGATTGTTGGTGAGGTGGGTCAAATCTTTACCTATGGTGGTTATGACTCACGCATTAATGACCGCTTCCAGCTTGGTGGTTTTCAACTTCGTGGGTTCGAGAGGGCCGGTATTGGTCCAAGGGATTCAGTATCTGACGATTCCCTTGGCGGTGAAAAATATACCGTTGTGCGAAGTGAGGTCGACTTCCCCTTGGGGCTTGGCGAAGATTTTGGTTTTAGAGGCGCTGCCTATGCGGATGCCGGAACGGTTTGGGGTGTTGGTGAACGTGGCAGCACGACCAATGTTGTTGGTGATGAAGCCAAAATGCGCGCAGCAGTTGGTGTTGGCTTGATTTGGACGTCACCATTTGGTCCTTTGCGGTTCAACCTTTCTTATCCGGTTCTTGAGGAAAGCTTTGACAAAACCGAAACCTTCCAGTTTAGCGCCGGCACAAGGTTTTAAGAAGGTATGCGGTTTCTTGCCACCGCCATATTTGCGCTATGTCTGCAGCTCGTTCCGTCAAAGGCCCAAGAGGTTTTTCAGCCGACAGTGATGGCGGTGGTTGATGTTGGGTATATATTGCGTGAAGCCACAGCGTCCAAAACAGCCTTAGAAGAAGTAAACAAATCTATTGCGCGTTTGGAGGCGGAGGCCGAAGGCGCAGAAAAACAGCTGCGCGAACAGCGCAACCAACTCACGGATTCCGAGCTTGATCGTGCAAGCGATGTCTTCAAAAAAAGCCTGCGCGAGTTTGAAGCTGAGGCGTCGCGTCTTCAGTTGGATTTTCGTCAAAGGCGCCAAGAATTGCAGGCAGGCCTCGAGCAAGTGCGTCGGACCTTGAGCGATGGACTTAAACCCATCTTGCAGAAAATGGTGGAGGAACGTTCGATCGATCTTTTGATTGATCGTTCACGCGTGATCTATGCCAACGACAAATTGGATATCACCCTTGATGCATTATCCCGATTGAATGTTGAGATACCGTCCATCCCCACGCGACCAGAGAACCAAGAGGGCCAAAGCAAGTGATTGATCAAAAATACCATCAATATGCTGGCCCCTTCCGGCTCGAAGATATTTTGCAACATATTGAAAAAGACCAGCAAGTCTTGAACCGTGGTGAATTGGATGGGGCCCTAGAATTTGATGACGTGGCTTCCCTGGCCGAAGCGCAGCAATGCCATGTGGGTTTCTTTGAGAACCCAAAATATGTGGACCAGCTCAACAACAGTCAGGCTGGCTGTGTCATTGTCTCACCCAAACGCCGCAAACATGTTCCTGAGGGTATGGCGGTTATAGAACTAGCCGATGCGTATCGGGGTTATGCCATGGTGGCGGATTTGTTTCACCCAATCCCAAAACCCACAACCGCCAGCATTCATGCCACGGCCGTACTTGGGACGGGTGTGGTTGTTGAGGATTTGGTGGTCATTGGCCCTAATGTTGTCATTGGTTCCCATGTGATGATCGGTCGTGGAACCGTCATTGGCGCCAATAGTGTTATTGGCGAGCGCGTGACCATTGGACGGCATTGCAACATTGGCAATCAGGTAAGCATCAGCCATGCCATGATTGGCGATCGGGTTGAGTTGCTCCACGGCGTGCGTATCGGTCAGGACGGGTTTGGTTTTGCCATGGGCCCTAAGGGGCATATGAAGGTGCCCCAATTGGGTCGGGTGATCGTTCAGGATGACGTGAGCATTGGCGCCAATAGCTGTGTGGACCGTGGTGCTGGGCCCGACACGGTGATTGGAGAGGGATGTAAGATCGATAATTTGGTGCAAATTGGCCATAATGTTCGCTTGGGGCGGCATGTTGTTGTGGCAGGCATGACTGGCATTGCCGGATCAGCAAAATTGGAAGATTTTGTGGCCATTGGCGGCCATGCAGGTGTCGCCGGTCATATCACCTTGGGTGCAGGAACCCAGCTGGCAGCATTTTCTGCCTTGATGCATGAAACAAAACCGCGCCAACGTATGGCTGGTATTCCTGCCATGGATGCACGAAAGTTTTTTAAGCTTCAAGCAATGATCGGTAAGTTTGTTTCGGGGGATAAAAATGACAACTGATGCGGAAAAAATTGAATTAGGTAGCGCTGACGTTGAGCGGATTATGCGCATGATCCCCCATCGTTACCCCTTTCTGCTCGTTGATCGGGTGAAGGATATGGCCAAGGGAGCATCGGCCATCGGGATCAAAAATGTTACCATGAATGAACCATATTTTGTGGGCCATTTTCCTGGGCGCCCGGTTATGCCTGGGGTGCTTATTGTGGAAGCAATGGCCCAAACGTCAGGTGTTTTGGTGGTGGAATCATTAGGCACCGAAGGTGAAAAACAATTGGTGTATTTTATGTCCATTGATAAGGCCCGTTTCCGGAAACCCGTGACCCCAGGCGATCAACTTGAATTGCATGTCCATGTGGAACATGCGCGCAAAAATGTTTGGCGGTTTAACGGCACGGCCATGGTTGATGGCCAGAAGGTCGCTGAGGCAGTGTTTTCCGCCATGATCATGTCGGGGGAATGATGCCACAGATTCACCCAACAGCAGTCATTGGTCATGATGTCGAGCTTGCCGATGATGTGGTGATTGGCCCCTATTGTGTGGTT